>JBGTMK010000052.1:0-9272 GCA_041743605.1 Nostoc sp. | reverse complement strand
TTTTATTTTCAATAAATCATTGAATATTTTAAATAAAAATTAATCTGTTCATAGATTAATCACCACAGTTATTACACACCTTGTAAAGGTAGTTGTTAGGAGCAATTCAGCAATCAATAAAATAAAATCCAAAGTATTTTACCTAAGCATGAAGTTGACTGCACATGGCTAAATAATGGCGATTTTTAACTAAGTGTTCATACAAATACGAATCATTCTCTAGCTAGAAAATGGAGCTAGATTTTCTCCCATAGACGAAATTATCAACTAGCTAGGCAAGCAAAACCTCAAGTCAAAATCATAAAGACTGGATAATACACAACGGCTCTTACATCTGGTTTCACGCAGGACAAACTGCAAGATGGGGAACTATAAATGCGATTAAAGCATTGCCATACCTAATGATTGCATACCAAATCGACGGACAGTGGTACAGTGACCCCGATTTTTTACCACCCAAAAATCTAGAAGTAAAACCAACAATCCCTATAAGTTCAGCAATTATTCACATACCAAAAACAACAGTTGAGCTACAACCAATTGTTCAATTATGTGCGGGATTTAGGAACAAAAAAATTCACAGTCTTTGGGTGGTTAATGCTCCAGAGCAGGTATTGAAACATATCTTAGAGTGCAAGCAATGGGACAGTATATCACCCAAGCAACTATTAGAAACTCTGTATGAATTAATTCTTTATGGCTACGAAGTCAAAATACTTCCCGCCAAAAAGGAAACCATATCCCCAATCGAATGGATGGAATAGTAATGACTAATAGCAACCAACAACTCACACTTTACTATCCTTGTGTAGTTCAAATTTTAGATCGGTTTGTACAAACAATATCAGTTGAGTTTTGGATACAGAATCCAATAAACGAAAAATGGAATTTGGTAGTCTTGAAAGATGGTGATAGCAGCAGCATATCGGGTTATACATATGCGACAGCACCACGTAAAATGGCATACCTTAATGAAGAATATCTATCAATAGAAGCCTTTTTGCAAGCCAAAAAAGAAGAAGGTGTAGACTATCCCATTCGACATAAAAGAACTTATCTGACAGTTAAGGGTGCTGCATCTCACAAACTATTCTGGACATGGACAAATCCTCAGACCAATAAAATTGAACGCATCCATTGGCATCCTTTAGCTATGAAAGTAAAGGCAAGTGAAGATGACCGAACTGACTACTCAAATATAACTCCAGTCAAGATTGTAAATGGAAAATTAATTACACTTGAAAAGGAGAATTTACCATCAAATAGAGCAGCTTTTTCGGAGTTTCTTGCAGACAGGGAAGAAAACCTCCGCCTTGCACTCGAAGCCCTAAAATCACCCAATCCTGATGCTGCACTCGAACTGCTAGCCATCATGGAAGAAATATCCAAAGACTGCTTCTACGCCAGTTGGATTATGGGCAATGGATACAATTTAGAATCAATTCTTAAATCATGGGATGGCACTAGCAACGTCAGCTACGGCGGTGGGGAAATCACACAGCAACAGTTAGCACTAATGCGCGTTCTTTCTGAACTATCCCAAGGTTGGTGGTTTTGGGATGAAGATCAGGACACTGGGGTAATTTTCCAAAGTTAAACTTACAGGGGAATCGCCTGATTATTTGGGCTGGGAGTCTTGCGATGCGATCGCTGTACATAATCGGGAATGCGCTTACGATTAACAGTAGCGCATTTTTACACTCAGTATGTCGAAGGTTAATTTTGAGGAAAGATGGCGATGTTTGAGGAAGACCGTTGAGACACTTACTTCGAGCTAAGAGTAAGTGTCTACCCCTGTGTAGCAACTGGTTAATTTCTATTTTCAGTCGTTTTAGAGAATAACAATCTCATACCCACTACAGATGATTATTTAGTAGTGGGTTATACTTACAACTCCATATCGCAATTCCGAGTTGGAGAAAATTGATATTGCCTTTGTCTTGCAGCCGCTATTTCAAAAGAGGTATCAAATTCCGTAACCTTTGTTCCAAGTTTTAATTCCTCGTATAAAGGCACACCATCGCCGTCATTATCACTAAGAAGAATCTTAGTCATGATATGAGCAGGGGCAACTTGCGCGAGGCGGTTGACTATATTAGCAACAAACTCGTTAGATGCTTCGCAGCCATTAAGGTATCTAATCAAAGCATCAGCAATAGCCTCAGTCATCTTGGCTGGGTTTTTTACCCCCGCTTCCAGAATAAAGTCATCGTAAATAGCTTTCTCGCTATCAGTAAAATTTTCCTTGCAAGCTTGTTGGATAATTAATTCAGCCTGCTGTTGTTGATTTAAAATTGTCATAGTGGTTTTTAGATATTGTTAAAGGAGTAACAGATATGACACATTATGTTTGCGATTTGTATGGCAATACAAACTGGAAGATTCCAGTAGAAGAAGTCGCCGCTAGAACATTCAATACAGAACAAGAAGCACAACAATGGTTCCAAGAGAAGTGTTCTGATAACAGTATTGAATTTAGTGGCTTCCATGACACTGAACGCTACGTCACTAACTGGGTTTACTGCAACGGTCAAGAAGTTGGTGAAATCACCAAACGCCCTACCTAATTCCAACAAATCCTATTAGAAATTCAGAAAATTGTTTGTACCGGACAATTTTCTTCATCAAATTTAACGCCATATTAAATGACGCTCATAGACGGACAGTTAATACGAGAACACATAAAGCAATAATGTCAAAAATACAAATCCATATTTCAAGCATCTCAAAAAGAAGTAGCAATCATCAGATTTGAAGCTTCAGAAAATACCAGCAATGAATTAAGAGCTAGATAAGAAGCAGCCAGAATCTCAGCAGAACAAAAAGTAGCTATTTTCAACGCTATTGCCATTACTCCCAATTATATTGTGCTGTCACCCAATATCGGAGTAGAGCAATTTGACGGCATCGTTCAATCCATTAACGAAAACACTCAAGTCACTGCTGCTATTGTTCAATATCCAATTCCAGCTAAGTTTACAAGCTCAATTGGGCTATTAGAGCCACAAAAAGATATAGATATTTACCTCCACCATTACAACCTAAGATAACGGGGAACCGCCAATGGGCAATGTTTCTTTCTGTTTTGGGGAAATCTCACCACCAATATACAATTCATACGGTGTTAAATCTCGATAACTACACAGTTGAGGGTTATCGTTCTTTCATCACTCTGGTCAAAGAAAAATTTCAGCCAACTTCTAAACAAGGGACAGAAACTGGGTTGGGAGCTTTATCTCGGCTCAATGTCGATAAACATTAAAAATATACGATAAAGATTAGCGAATAGTAACGTTTTGTAAAATTTTGTATAGCAAGATTTATCTACAGCTTTGCATATCAGCAGATGAATAACGCTATGATTCCAGACGAGGTAATAGTTATAAATTTGGAGGAATAATTAGTGTTGAAAGCAGATATTTGTCTAGGAATAGTCATAGGTACTTTAGTCACCTGTATAGTCGTTCCTGACTTCAGATGTGACTTTCGTCTGGTAGCACCAGTTGCTATTAATGCAGTGGTGCTGTTGGCTAAATCTGATGATAATGACAAGAAACGACACCGCTACTAACAGTGTCGCTTCTGATTAACAATTAGGTTGTTTAAACTAGGTTCTTTTGCGAGAGGAACCTAGTTTGAAAATAGAATGTTTCAAATGAATGTTATCTCAGATAGTTGCGACGGTCAAGGTAATCCTGAAGACTTAATAACTAGTTATTGAACAAATCCAAATCTGTCACAGCACCAAGACTGCTAGAAGATACTAATTTGGCATATTTTGCCAAGACACCTTTAGTATAACGGGGGGCGGGGGGTTGCCAGTTGGCACGACGACGGGCTAATTCTTCTTCGGATATATTCAACTGCAATAAACGAGCGGGTGCATCAATCGTAATACTATCGCCTTCTTCTACAAGAGCGATCGCACCACCAACTGCTGCTTCTGGTGCAACATGACCAACTACCATGCCATAAGTACCACCAGAAAAGCGCCCATCGGTAATTAATCCCACTGCATCACCCAAACCAGCACCGATAATTGCCGAGGTGGGAGCCAACATTTCCCGCATCCCAGGGCCGCCTTTAGGCCCTTCGTAGCGGATGACGAGAATATCACCAGCTTGAATCTTACCCGCCAAAATTGCATCTAAAGAGTCTTCTTCCGACTCAAACACTCGTGCAGGCCCGGTAATCACTGGTTTTTTCACCCCGGTAATTTTGGCGATAGCCCCTTCTGTTGCCAAATTACCTCTGAGAACGGCCAAATGTCCTTGGGGATACATTGGGTTATTCCAAGTCCGAATCACATCTTGATTGGCGGATGGCTCTGCGGGGATGTCTGCTAATATCTCTGCAATTGTTTGACCACTGATGGTAAGGCTATCACCATGTAACAAGTCATGCACCAAGAGCATCTTCATTACTTGCGGAATGCCACCAGCTTTGTGCAAATCTGTAGCGACATATTTACCACTTGGTTTTAAATCGCACAAAACGGGAACACGACCACGGATTGTTTCAAAGTCGTCTATAGTTAACTCTACATTAGCAGCGCGGGCGATCGCTAAAAAATGCAACACGGCATTGGTCGAACCACCCACCGCCATAATCACAGAGATGGCATTCTCTATAGATTTGCGGGTGATAATTTGGCGAGGTAAGATTTGTTTACGGATGGCTTCGACTAACACATAAGCCGATTTTTCGGTGCTGTCGGCTTTTTCGGCATCTTCGGCTGCCATTGTCGAGGAATAGGGCAAACTCATCCCCAACGCTTCAAATGCTGAAGACATGGTGTTAGCTGTGAACATTCCCCCACAGGAACCAGCACCAGGACAAGCCCGACTTTCAACTTCTAATAATTCCTTGTCGTCAATTTTTCCCGCACTATATTGACCAACAGCTTCAAAAGAACTGACAACAGTTAAATCCCGTCCGTTGTAGTGGCCGGGTTTAATTGTGCCACCATAAACAAATATTGCAGGGATATTCATCCGCGCGATCGCCAGCATTGCTCCGGGCATATTTTTATCACAACCGCCAATCGCTAGTACGCCGTCCATACTTTGTCCGGTACAGGCGGTTTCAATGGAATCAGCGATGACTTCCCGCGATACTAGGGAATATTTCATCCCTTCAGTTCCCATCGAAATTCCGTCGCTGATGGTTATTGTGCCAAACATTTGTGGCATTGCCCCGGCGGTTTTAACAGCAACCTCTGCTATGAGTGCCAGTTGATTTATCCCCATATTGCAGGGGGTGATGGTGCTGTAACCGTTGGCTATACCGACAATGGCTTTGTTGAAATCTTCATCTTTAAAACCAACTGCACGCAGCATAGCTCGATTTGGCGATCGCTGTACTCCTTGCGTTACAACTTGGCTTCTCAAATTCTCCGACATAGTTACATCATCCTCTGACTTGCATGTATGAGTATGATAGGTAGCAATTTTTAATATGTCCAATATATATTTATGAGTATTTGAGACTTATAAAATATCAAAACTATGGAACTGCGACACCTGCGCTACTTCATTGCTGTAGCTGAAGAACTACACTTTAGTAAAGCCGCAGAGCGACTTCACATTGCTCAACCTCCCTTAAGCCAGCAAATTCAGCAGCTAGAAGCAGAACTAGGGGTAGAACTTTTTCAACGCAAAACCAAACGACAGGTGCAGCTAACAGAAGCCGGACAAGTATTTTTGCAAGAAGCTTATCAGTTGTTCGCTCAACTGTCCAAGGCAATTGATCTGACTCAACGGACAGGTAGGGGTGAGAAAGGACAACTACGAGTAGGTTTCACCAGCTTGGTAACTTACGATTTGCTGCCTGTGATTTTGCGGCGGTTTCGAGAACAGTTTCTAGAGGTGGAGTTAGTATTGCAAGAATTAACGACAACTCAGCAAGAACAAGCGCTATTCAATCGCCGCATCCATGTAGGTTTTGCCCATCCACCTTTAGAAGACAACACTTTCAATCAAGAATGCATTCAGCAAGAAGGACTAATTGTAGCTTTGCTAGAAACTCATTTCTTAGCTAGACAAGAAAATATTTCAGTGCGCGAGCTAAGAAACGAAAATTTTATTATGTTCCCCCGCCATTTGGGCCCCGGACTTTACGATCAAATCTTGAGTCTTTGTCAGCAAGGGGATTTTAGCCCAAAAGTGACTCAAGAAGCAATCCAAATGCAGACAATTATCGGACTAGTATCAGCGGGAATGGGGATTGCGATCGTACCGTCTTCTTTGCAAAATCTTCAAAGGGCTGGTGTAGTTTATCGCACTTTAGAAGAAAAAACACCATTAGTAGAAACGGCCGTAGTGTGGCGGCAAGAGGATATGACACCTGTTTTACGGGAGTTTCTACAAATTGTGACAAGTGTCTGTGGTTAATTAGTCAGTTATGGCAATAACAAAAACCACTACTTTTGACTAACGCCTACTTGCTAAAACAGCAAGTAGGTAACTTTTTATGACCCAGCTTGAATGGTTACAAGCAAATAAACAGGTTTATTCTAAAGAACATGGTGTTATCCATATCGCTGCTATCATCGAGAGAAATCTTTACTTCAAAAAGGGAAGTGTAAATCAAATTATTTTCGACTGGGAGCATGAGGTAAATTGCGGTAATTTATTACCTCTTAATCAAGCACCGACAGGTAAAAGTATTCTGTACCAAGAAATAGCAGCTATTCTGGATGGTTCAGGAAAACTACAAAATTGTGATGTAATTCCGGCTCAAGAAGCTAAACTTTGTCCCATACCAGATGATATTCACCCTCTAGTTAAACTTGCCTTAAATAAGTCAGGAATTACACAACTATATTCTCATCAAGTCGAAGCATGGGAGGCTTACAAAAAAGGGGAAGATATCATTCTCCAAACTCCTACCAGTAGTGGTAAAAGTATCTCCTTTTTAATTCCAATCGTTCACGAGTGCCTAAAAGGTAAATCAGCTTTAGTATTCTTTAACTTAAAAGCACTTGCATTTGACCAGGTAGAGAAAATCCGCTCGTTTGTTAGTCACCTAGATGAAGAAGTTCGCCCTAAAATTCTCAATATAAATGGTGATATTCCTCCCCAGGAGCGCAAACAACTTTACAGCCATCAACCCTCGATTTTATGCGTTACACCCGATGTATGGAACCACGAACTAAACAACTATCAGTTTGACTCAAACTGGGGATTTAGGGAAACAATCAGAAAAATTTCAATCATCGTCTGTGATGAAGCGCATTTCTATCAAGGCATATTCGGCTCACACTTTGCCCTACTTAATCGGCGAACTCAATTAATGATAGAATCTGCTGGCAATAATATTTCTAAATTACAGTACATCTTTGCTTCTGCAACAATTAGTAACAGCAGCGAAATTGCCCAGAAGATATCCAATCGAGTAGAACAAAGCAACCTTACTATTATCGACCAAAGTGGAGCAAAACGCTCGGAGATTACTTTCCTTAGCCTCAAAGCACGAAACAATACTCTTTATCAAACTGCCCAAGTTGCAGCGATGCTTGTAAGTAAAGGAATAGTCGGGATTTGTTTCTGCGATAGTAGAGAACTGGTAAAGGTTTTAACTAATGCCATTCGTAAAGCTTTAGTAGAGATGCAATTGCCTCACTTGGGAGAATCCATCTCAGCATTTTATGGCAGCATGAAGGCAAATCAGCGGAACAAAATTATTGCAGATATACAAAGCGGGAAGGTCAAGTTCATTATATCCACGAGTGCTTTAGAAGCGGGTCTGGATATAGGGTCTATTGATGCAACTATTATACATAGTTACCCAGGCTCAATTCTTGCCTTTCGCCAAAGGGCAGGACGTGCAGGCAGACAGGAAGCAGGGCTATTGGTGTTTATCCCGTCGAAAAGGTCGATTATGGATTCTTACTACGCCAATCACCCGGAACGCCTCTTATCTGATCCTCCAGAAATTATCAACTTTAACCACAATTATGAAACAATTTTGGAGCAGCACATTCTCGCCTGTTGCAAAGAAAGTAAACCAACACAAGCTCAAATTTCCCGACATTTCGGTAGTTCTGGCGATGCGATTGCACGACAGCTAATCGGTAATAATCAACTGATTTTCAGTTATAACCAAAGACTGACAACTAATCGAAACCTCGGTTATGTCCACTCAAAAATTAAATTCAGAGGTAACACTGACCAAAACATCAGTTATATCAATCAAGATAGCGCGGAAGAGTTTGAGGAAAGTTCGGCATCATCTGCGCTACGAGAAGTTTACCCTGGTGCCATATATCTTGCTCAAGACTTTGACGGCAACCCCGTACAGTATAAATCACAAGAGTTAAATTTAACCGAAGGGAAAGCAATTCTCAAGCCAATTGAGGCAACCAACCTATTTAGTCGTCCCGAAGGAAACCTAAATTTCGAGGAAATCAAAATTGCAGGGGAAGCCAAAATTATCAATCTTTCCCAAGGCGCAGCTAGATTTACACCTGTTTCAGCCAAAATCAAAGAAGAAATTTACGGGTACAACTTGTACAGGCTGGAACAAAAATGGACTTGCACTAATAACAGATGTCGCAACTTCAATTTAAATTTACCCGGACACATACAAACTTGTCCTGCTTGCAGTACCCAACTTATTGAACGAGAATTTGTCGAACTATTGGAGGAAAATAAATATAAGGAAGCATTTGCTCTTAACTACAATACATTCTGCATTAGGGTTGAAATTAACGCTAATGCAAGAAAATATTTTTCAGCTATCGTCAAAAATCTCCGAAAAGAGATACTCAACAAACAGAAATATATTTCCAATGAAGAGAAACAGCTATTTGAAAGCAATGAAACTCAGATTTGCGTTCATACTCTCGCACACCAACTCATGCTCAGTTTACCACTTGTCGAACATGGAGCAAACAGTCGAGATATCGATTTCATGTTAATCGAAGTACCATCAAATCATAACATATTAGGCTATTTCTTCGATACATGCGAACACGGTACAGGTATGTGCGATACTCTCATCAAGTATTTAGAAACTGCTTTTCTTAAGGCAAAGTTTCTAGTAGATAATTGCCCTTGCAAATACGGCTGCTCATCTTGTACAACAATTCAACGCTGCCCTGATGATAACAAAGCACTGTTTAAATCAGTTGGGCTATCTCTACTGGAGGAAATAATCAATCTTACAAAAACAAGAACCATTAATCAATAATTAAGATGATCCTACCTATCTTGGGTAGGATTATTTTTTCAGTAATTAAACCACATACATCGCTTACGCACAAGATTTAT
>JBGTMK010000051.1:0-10505 GCA_041743605.1 Nostoc sp. | reverse complement strand
TACTACGTCTCTCACTTACCCTGGTTTTATGGCACTGCCAATTGTTGCAATTATCGGACGCCCAAATGTGGGCAAATCCACCCTGGTTAATCGACTCGCCGGGGAACAAACGGCGATTGTCCATGATGAACCGGGAGTGACGCGCGATCGCACTTATCTTCCAGCGTTCTGGAATGGCCGCGAATTTTTAGTGGTAGACACTGGTGGTTTAGTTTTTAATGATGATACTGAATTTTTACCACTGATTCGTCAACAGGCAATGACAGCCCTTGCAGAAGCGTGTGGAGCTATTTTTGTAGTCGATGGTCAAACAGGCCCCACATCGGCAGATTTAGAAATCGCCGAATGGATGCGCCAACAAACCGTACCTGTGCTACTAGCTGTAAATAAATGTGAATCCCCAGAACAAGGCTTAATGCAAGCTGCCGAATTTTGGGAATTGGGATTGGGCGAACCTTACCCCATCTCCGCGATTCATGGCAGTGGTACAGGAGAGTTACTCGACGAGTTAGTTAATCACATCCCTGCTATTGAAGACATTCCAGACACGAATGAAATCAAAGTAGCAATTGTGGGACGCCCCAATGTGGGCAAATCGAGCTTACTCAATTCTTTTGTCGGGGAAGAAAGGGCAATTGTCAGCCCCATTTCCGGCACCACCCGCGATGCTATTGATACCGTCATTGAACGAGCCGGACAAACCTACCGCTTGATTGATACTGCCGGTATTCGCAAAAAGAAACACATCGAATACGGCACAGAATTCTTTAGTATTAACCGTGCCTTCAAAGCGATTCGCCGCGCTGACGTGGTTTTATTAGTCATAGATGCTGTAGATGGTGTTACTGAGCAAGACCAAAAATTAGCTGGGCGGATTATCGAGGAAGGTCGAGCTTGCATCATCGTCGTTAATAAGTGGGATGCTGTTGAAAAAGACTCTTACACAATCTACGACTACGAAAAAACTCTGCAATCACGCTTACATTTTACCGAATGGGCAGAAACAATCTTTGTCAGTGCCTTGTCAGGACAACGGGTAGAAAAGATTCTCGAATTGGTGAAAACGGCGGCTGAATCACACAAACGCCGTGTCAGCACATCAGTAATTAACGAAGTTTTAACAGATGCCGTCAGTTGGCATTCGCCGCCAGCATCCCGTGGTGGGCGTCAAGGGAAGATTTATTATGGTACACAAGTAAGTAGCCAACCACCAACGATCGCACTATTTGTCAATGATTCTAAACGATTCAACGACAATTACCGCCGTTACATTGAACGGCAGTTTAGGCAACAGCTAGGATTTAAAGGCACGCCAATTATTTTACTGTGGCGGAGCAAAAAAGTCCGTGATGCCGAAAGTGGTAATGTTAATAGAGCAACTCGCGTCAAAATCAGTTAGGAGACGCGATGAATCGCGTCTGTACAAGAGTTATCAGTTAAAGCGAAAATTGCTAACTACAAAACCCTATCGAATTGAGTTTGATAGCGGCACACGGTAAAAGTTATGAGTTAAAGTCAAAACTCCTAACTCTTAACTCCTAACTCCTAACTCCTAACTCAAAAATGGATTTATTGCGATCGCTGCCACTTGGACTTTATTTAGAACAACCCCAAACTTGGCTGCATAAAATCGATCCGCGAGTCAAGTTTGCCTGGTTGATGAGCTTTTTAACAAGCTATGTTTTGGCAAACAGCTTTTGGCGTGTGTTGCTGGTAGTAGTATTGATTATTATCACCTTACTTGCCAGAATTCCCCGGCGAGTATGGCAGCAGCAAATGGGTTGGCTATTAATGCTATCGTTTTTTGTCTTCGCGATCGCAGCCATAAGTCCTGATGGAATGGGTGTAGATTATCAGCCCCGTCTGCCAGCTAATGAACAAATATTAACTCAGCCAGCAAACTCCAATAATACTGTTCAAGAGCAGGTAGTTGATAACAAAAAATACAGCTACGTGCTATTTCACAAAGGCCCAGTCAAAGTGACTCGCCGCTCCTTAGACTTGGCAGTACGCTTAAGTACGATTATATTTACCGTGATTTACAGCACCAACCTGTATCTGCTGACAACCGCACCAGAAGAAATCACATCTGGCATAGAAAGCTTAATGCAACCCCTGCGACGCTTCAAGTTACCCGTCACAGAAATTGCTTTAACTTTAACCTTATCCTTGCGCTTTATTCCCCTAGTTTTAGAAGAAGTGCAAAACTTATTCCGCTCCGTGATGACAAGGGCGATTAATTGGAAAAAGCTGGGATTGAAAGGAGCATTCAAGGTTTGGATGACAGTCGCAGAGAGATTATTAGAAAATCTGCTCTTACGAGCCGATCAAATGGCGAATGCAATGATGGTGCGGGGTTTTACTAGTCCTAATGAGCATAGAGTCCAGTGGCACGACTTGAGATTAAGAGGGCGTGACTGGCTTGCTATTGCAACTTTAATCCTATTTTGGGGAATACGGTTAGCTATAGGAACTCAAGTCTAATTTTGTACCGAGAAAATGATAACAGGTAAGTAATTCCTTAGAAATAAACCAAATTATGTTAAGAAACATAAATAGGCTTAAAACCTTGACGAATGACCAATGACCGATGACAAATGACAAAGAACAAAGGACAGCCCCAGCGAGTTAGCTTTAATTGCACCGACTTAACTTAATTATATTTTGTCAGTGGTCAGTAGTCGTAGTTATTTGTACTCACTGCTGAAAACTGTCAACTAACTATTGACAAAGCTTTTAAACAGTATGATCAAGGCTTGGTATTGGCGATCGCTACCCTTAGAAAAGCGCACAGGTTCGGAAGTTTTTGCTGCTCTTTTTCGCCCCACCGCCGCACCGGGAATCGCTACCCTACTGGAAAGTCCCTACCCAACGCCAATGGATCATCCCCAACTCAGCCGATATTCTATCTGTGCAAGCGCTCCTCGCATAGTCGATGACATCCCACAGATGTGGACACCAGAAGTAGGAGAGGTTTTTCCCTTACTAGAAAAGTTGTTACAACAAGGGTTAGGGAGACATGAGGGGGATGAGGTAGTATTTTCTTCCCCTACTTCCCCACCTCCCCACCTCCCCTTCACGGGCGGTTGGTTGGGTTGGCTAGGCTACGATGTGGCATGGGAAATTGAACAGTTGCCCCGTCAGAAAATTGATCCCCTGCCATTTCCTGTAGCTTTTTGGTATGAACCAGATTGTTTTGCCGTCTTAGATCACGCACAACAAATTCTTTGGCTAGCGGCCAGTGATGCAAGTAGACTCGATGAGTTCCAGCACAAATTAGAGAGTAGAAAAAGTGAGTTCGGGGACAAAGTAGAATTTTCTCCCCCATCTCCCTCGCTTCCTGTCTTTTTGACATCGCAATCAGATTATGAAACATCTGTAAATCAGGTAAAAAAATACATCCAAGCTGGAGACATCTTTCAGGCAAATCTTTCATTGCGATTTCAGGCGTCTACATCGGCTTCTGGCTGGGAAATTTACCAAGCCTTACAAAAAATCAATCCATCTCCTTTTGCTAGCTATTGGCAGACGCCTTGGGGGGAAGTGAGCAGTTGTTCGCCGGAACGATTAGTACTGTTGCAAAATCGGCAAGCCCAAACCAGACCGATCGCCGGGACGCGATCGCGTGGTGTCACTCCAGAACAAGATATGCAACTAGCACAAGATTTACTCAGCAACACCAAAGAGCGTGCAGAACACATCATGCTAGTAGACTTGGAACGCAATGATTTAGGGCGAGTTTGTGAATGGGGAACGGTTACTGTTGACGAATTACTGACAATTGAGCGATATAGTCATGTGATGCATCTTGTCAGTAACATTAAAGGTCTTTTAAAAGCCGAATGCACTACCATTGATTTGATTCGCGCCACATTCCCAGGTGGTACAATCACAGGTTGCCCCAAAGTGCGTTGCATGGAAATTATTGAAGAATTAGAACCGATGCGGCGCAGCTTGTTCTATGGTTCCTGCGGCTATTTAGATTGGCGCGGTAATTTAGATTTAAATATCTTAATCCGCACCCTGCTAGTATCTCCTGCTTCTCAAGCAGAGAAAGTAGAGGAAGCAAATTCTCTCTCATCTCCCGACTCAAGACTCATCCCCCAGCACTCAGCACATAACATCGTTTGGGGACAAGTGGGCGCGGGAATTGTCGCAGACAGCGATCCTGAGAGAGAGTGGTATGAATCTCTGCACAAAGCTCAAGCACAACTTGTAGCCCTGAAAATGCTAGATCAATTAGGGAATAGGGAATAGGGCATTGGTTCTTAATTCTTTTCCCCACTCCCCAATTTTGCTCCATTCAGCGACAGTTGTGGCAGTATGGAAAGAAGTTGAAAAATTTGCCGTTGCCTTTGGAAACTTCAAAGGATGTTTTTCTTTCCTACGTCGAACTTTCAACCAGAAGATCAGGACTATTTTGTGCCTTGTCCCTACAGATTGGTAAATTGAAATCACCAAAGCAGATGGTGATGTTTATCAATCAGCCTCTACTCTCTGAATCTACGCTTCGCGGCTTCTGTTGTACCATTCCGCTTCACTACCACTAGCTTCATCTGCCCATTAGAAACTAGATCAAGGTCTTCGTAACCGCAGTTTCGCATTTTAAGCAAATATTCTGACGAATGTTGGTATTATCGTCTGAATGTTTGGAATTCACTGCGAAAAGATATATATACTCCCACCTTGACAACACCTTGACTCTTAAATGAATCCAGAAAACGCAGAAACTTACATAAACCATCCAACTTGGGGTTTACTCTACAAAATCTGTATGGTTGATGAAAACCAGGATTTGTTCACCACACTTTATGCCCAGCGCTTATTTTTTTTGGTGGCAAATGACGTTAAAGGTGTTAAATTCCAGTCTCTAGGACGTACTGAGGCAAGAATGATGTTGGAAAATCGCTTACGTACCCTGCGGCGCAGTGGGCATTCTCAGGAGTACGATCAACTTCAGAGTGTTTTCCAGCGCACCTTCCAATGAACAGTTCGATTTCCGAACGTATTCTTTCCATTCACTCCTCACTGCCAACTTCAGTCAAATTGATTGCTGTTAGCAAGCAAGTTTCTGCCCAGGCCATTCGGTCTGCATACACCGCAGGAATTCGTGATTTCGGGGAGAGTCGTATCCAAGAAGCCGCCAGTAAACAAGCCGAGTTGCAAGACTTACCGGATATTACCTGGCACTTTATTGGACATTTGCAAAGCAATAAAGCCAAAAAAGCCATCGAGCATTTCCCTTGGATTCACTCCGTGGATAATTTGAAGCTGGCACAGCGCTTAGACCAATTGGCGCAACAGCTAGGAGTGAGTCCCCAGGTTTGCCTGCAAGTGAAAATTCTCCCCGATCCCAACAAGTCTGGTTGGAGTGTGCCAGAACTTTTGGCTGATTTACCCACACTTAATCAATACAAAAGTTTACAAATTCAAGGTTTGATGACAATTCCGCCTTCAGGATTAAATGATTCCGAAATTCTCAGTGTGTTTAATCGCAATCGTGAGTTAGCAAAAGAAATCCAGGAGCAAAATTGGTCGAATATTAAAATGCAGCACCTATCTATGGGTATGTCAGGCGACTACGAACTGGCAGTGCAAGCAGGTGCAACGATGGTACGATTAGGAACCATATTGTTTGGCGATCGCTCTTAGCCGATTAATCATCAGCCTTTGAGGACGGTATTAATAGAGATCAGGATTTGTTGACAAGAATTTTGTAACAGACTGGTGCAATTGGAAACAAAGGATATAGTATTGACAAGAGCAATCGCCAAGTCAAAATAGGGTATAAAGAAGTTTCCTTCGGATAAACCTTAGGATATAATCTTGACTCATTATTATGTTTAGGCGATGCACAGACCTTTCCAATAAGTGTCAGTTCATCGCCAAAACCCGTAGTATGGGCTACAAATAGCAATACACTTGCTGAAGTATCCACCGATGTAGCGATAGCTCCTAGCTCAACTAATCCTCAGCCAAGTAAATATTGGTTATTCGCACCAGGAGAGTACACACACAATGAACAACATTTTTTCCAAACTCAGAGACTTTGTGGGTCTAAATGAGCAAGTGGAATACGAGTATTACGAAGAAGAACCAGAAACAGACAATAATTATCAAAATCTGTATCAGCAAGAAAATCCCCAACCAGCACCACAAGAGAGTACAGCCGCTCAAAATCGACGCTGGCGGGAACCAGTGCCTACAATGGGAGATGATATAGCAACAGGTCAAAAGCCAATGGGGAATGTGATTGGTATGCCAGGAGCAATTAACGGAATTTCGGAAGTTTTAGTACTCGAACCACGCACATTTGAAGAAATGCCCCAGGCAATTCAAGCGCTGCGAGAACGCAAGTCAGTGGTATTAAATCTGACAATTATGGATCCAGATCAAGCTCAACGAGCAGTAGATTTTGTTGCGGGTGGTACTTACGCACTAGATGGACATCAAGAACGCATCGGTGAGAGCATCTTTTTGTTTACACCAAGTTGTGTCCAAGTTAGTACCCAAGGTGGCGTTCTTCATGAAGTACCACAACCACCAGCACGTCCCTCTCGTCCTACAGGTTCTCCAAATCAAACCTGGGGTAACGAAACTAATCGGATGGCACAATAAAGTTAAATTAGTTATTAGTCCTTTGTCCTTTGTCATTTGTCCTGGGTTTTGATCATAGTGACAAATGACAAACGACTGATGACTAATGCCTAATGACTAATGATCAATGACTATAAAATTTGGCTTAATTGGTGGTGGGGTAATGGGAGAAGCACTCTTATCCCGCCTGATCACGCGTGGAATTTATCAAGCATCAGAAGTCATAGTTAGCGAACCGCTATCTTCACGCCTAGATTTCTTAAAACAGCAATACGATGTTGTGGTGACGACAGATAATAGCCGGGTTTTCACCGAAGCAAAAGAAGTTGTCTTTTTGGCAGTGAAGCCGCAGGTATTTAGTGCGATCGCTCAAGAATTAGCAGATATTGATATTCTTAATAGAGAACAATCACCGCTGATCATTTCCATATTAGCGGGTGTGCCTTTAAATCAGCTAGAAGCTGCATTTGTGCAATTCCCAGTGATTAGAGCAATGCCCAACACCCCTGCAACTGTGGGAGCAGGAGTTACCGCAATTTGTTTAGGTGCATATACCAATGCCTTGCATCACCAAATAGCACAGAAAGTTTTTTCAGCTGTGGGCGAAGTGGTAGAAGTATCAGAAGGGCTGATGGATGCAGTCACAGGGTTATCTGGTAGTGGCCCGGCTTACGTGGCACTATTAGTAGAAGCACTTGCTGATGGCGGAGTAGCCGCAGGTTTACCTAGAGCAATTGCCAATCAACTAGCCTTGCAAACCGTACTGGGAACAGCGAAACTGTTGCATGAAACCAAAATGCACCCAGCAGAACTCAAAGATCGCGTTACTAGCCCCGGCGGTACAACCATTGCGGGGATTGCCAAGCTAGAACAGGCAGGATTTCGTTCAGCTTTAATTGAAGCAGTAAAAGCTGCCACAGAGCGATCGCAAGAGCTGGGAAAATAATAAAGAGTCATTGGTCATTAATCATTGGTCATTTGCAAAGAACAAGTGACAAAGGACAAATGACAAATGACTATTAACGAAGTTGACAAAAGACTCGTTAATATAGTAAACAATCTGGTTGCAAATGTGATTGAGTGAATTATCCTGCACCGTCTCCAGAACTTGACTTAGGGTCTATATTTCCCTTTGAACTGGATCAGTTTCAAAAAGAAGCGATCGCGTCCCTGAACGCCGGACGCTCAGTAGTCGTATGTGCCCCCACAGGTTCGGGCAAAACATTAGTCGGGGAATACGCCATTTATCGCGCCCTGGCGAGAGGAAAACGTGTATTTTACACGACTCCCCTAAAAGCGCTGTCGAATCAAAAATTACGTGACTTTCGAGAAAAATTCGGGTTTGATCAAGTCGGACTGTTAACTGGAGATGCTTCCATTCACAGAGATGCACCGATTTTGGTGATGACCACAGAAATTTTCCGAAATATGCTCTATGGTACACCCATTGGGCAAGTCGGCATCTCATTGGTAGACGTTGAAGCGGTGATACTTGATGAGTGCCACTACATGAACGATCGCCAGCGTGGGACAGTTTGGGAAGAATCAATCATCTATTGTCCCCGTGAAGTGCAACTAGCAGCCCTCTCAGCAACGGTTGCTAATAGCGATCAACTCACCGACTGGCTAAATCGTGTTCATGGCCCAACAGACCTGATATACTCCGATTTTCGCCCAGTACCCTTAGAATTTCACTTTTGCAATCCTAAAGGGTTATTTCCCCTCCTGAATGATAGCAAAACCAAAATTAACCCCAGACTTCAGAAAAAGAAAGGGAGAGGGGGAGAAAGGGAGAGGGGGAGAAGTGGCAGACCTGAAGCTCCTGGTATTATTTATACCTTGAGCCAGTTAGAGCAACGGGATATGCTCCCAGCGATTTACTTTATCTTCAGCCGTCGGGGATGTGATAAAGCGGTGGCAGAAGTGGGTGATTTATGGCTGGTAAATAATGAAGAGTCCCAGATTTTGCGGCAACAGATTGATGACTTTTTAGCCCGTAATCCTGAAGCAGGGCGTTCTGGACAAATTGCACCCCTGTACCGGGGAATTGCTGCCCACCACGCCGGAATTTTGCCCGCTTGGAAAGCACTGGTAGAAGAACTATTTCAGCAAGGGCTGATTAAAGTAGTATTCGCCACCGAAACACTAGCAGCGGGAATTAATATGCCCGCCCGGACAACGGTAATTTCTACCCTTTCCAAGCGTACCGACACCGGACACCGCCTGTTGAATGCTTCCGAATTCTTGCAAATGGCGGGACGCGCAGGCCGGCGAGGGATGGATAAACAAGGTCATGTGGTGACAGTCCAAACTCCCTTTGAAGGAGCCAAAGAAGCCGCCTATTTGGGAACATCCAAGCCAGACCCCCTTGTAAGCCAGTTTACGCCCAGTTATGGCATGGTACTCAACTTGCTGCAAACGCACACCCTAGAGCAAACCAGGGAACTGATAGAACGCAGTTTTGGGCAGTACATGGCGACCTTGCATTTAAGACCAGAATACGATGAGATTGCCGAACTGCAAACCCAATTAGCTCAATTGCATGAGCAAATCGCCGCAGTTGATGAAAATGAACTGGTGATTTATGAGAAATTGCGGCAACGCCTGAAAGTGGAACGCCAGATATTAAAGACCTTGCAAGAGCAAGCACAGGAAGATCGCCAAGAAGAATTGGTGATGATGCTGGGCTTTGCAGTGTCAGGAACTCTGTTGAGTCTCAAAGGCAAAAATATCACAGTGTCTTCACCAGTAACCGCAGTGTTAGTAGGAAAATCACCTGGTTCTGGTCAAGCTCCTTACTTGGTATGCTTGGGGCACGATAACCGCTGGTATGTGGCAACCACAGGGGATGTAGTCGATTTGTATGCTGAACTGCCGCGAATTGAAGTGCCGCCTCATATACTACCACCGCCAGAGATGCCTTTGAAGCCAGGACAGTCACGCCGTGGTAACGAAGAAAGCTTTGCGATCGCTGTGCGTGTTCCCAATCCGATAGAATCTTTGCATCTAGCACCAGAAGTAGCAGAACAACTCAGTCGCACTACCGCTGTCCAAGAGCAATTAGAAGCCCATCCCCTACATCAATCAGGCAATGCGGCCACGCTTTTCAAGCGCCGCGCCCGCTATGTCGAACTAGAAGCCGAACTTGAACAGTTACAAGGGCAAGTAGAGCAACAGTCACAACGTCATTGGGAAGAGTTTCTAAATTTAATTGCAATTCTGCAACATTTTGGCGGTTTGGATAATTTAGTCCCCACAGTATTAGGGCGAATTGCGGCAGCAATTCGAGGCGAAAATGAATTGTGGCTGGGTTTAGTATTTGCTAGTGGTGAATTGGACAATCTAGATCCGCACCATTTAGCAGCAGCGGCTGCTGCTTTAGTGATGGAAACTCCCCGTCCAGATAGTAAGGTTAACTTTGACCTTAGTAATGAAGTCGCAGAAGCCTTGGCAAAATTGCGGGGAATTCGCCGCCAAATGTTCCAAGCACAACGGCGGTATAACGTGGCACTACCGATATGGTTGGAATTTGAGTTAATTGCCATAGTAGAGCAATGGGCGCTAGGAATCGAGTGGACTGAACTCTGCGAGAACACCACTTTGGATGAAGGCGATGTGGTGAGAATTTTACGCCGGACATTGGATTTATTATCGCAGATACCCCACGTTCCCCATTTGCCAGACTCTTTCCAACGAAATGCCTATCGGGCGATGCAGTTGATTGATAGATTCCCTGTGAATGAGGTGGTTGAATAAACAGGACGCTCTGACGCAAAACTAGTAGTCTGTCAAGAACTAATTGACGGATAATTCCCTGTAGAGACGGCGATTTATCGCGTCTCTCTAACCGTCAAAATGAATTTGACAGACTACTAGAATATGTAGGGGCAATTCATGAATTGCCCCTA
>JBGTMK010000050.1:0-9973 GCA_041743605.1 Nostoc sp. | reverse complement strand
ACGGGACATTTTTTAAATTCAAAAATCAAAATAATTCTTCAAAATTCTACCCTTACAGGGATCTTGCTACGCGTAGCGTCTCGTAGAGAAGACGGTTTCAGACGGCAATTCAGACATAATTATAGCTTGCTTCCTTCAGGGGAACGACATAAGTGAGCGGCGGCGAAAAAACTTGAGCGAAGCGCAGCATCTCTGGTTCCTCTGATCGACTATGTTGTTAGATATTTACCGACAGCCTAACTAACAACAAAAGTGGAAATTTTAACTGTAACTAGCTTCACACTTCTGGCAACCATTCAGTCTGGGATTGAATCACAAAACTAACTACAGGTTGGTTAGAAGAAAGTAGCTCCGTTAAAAATCGTTTTGCAGCTTCGTTGCATATATCTCTGTACTCATGCCAGTGGCTTGCCTGAGTTGAAGAGTAGTCAGCTACCAAATCTAATCTCGGCTGAATCAAAGTATCTTTTAGAACAAAGGTTTCAATACTAATGATAGCAAGGTCATTCTTCTGGCACTCATCAACCATTTCAAGCCCTACTGAGGGTGACAGGTATATTTCTGAGCTTTGCACAAAACCACGTTCACTGTAGCGTTGAATAATATCAGATTCCGATAACATTATCATTAGCCTCTTTAAAACGGCGATAGGCAAATATGGTTTTCCAGTACACCAACGCATTTGTCACCATAGCATCGGTTAATTGCGAGAATCTAGTGAATTTTTATACCAAATTCCTGGGGCAAAAGCCAGTTATTTTGATTCCAAATGTCTATGCTGAATTTAATTTACTTAGTATGCGTTTAGGTATTTTTAAACCAAAGAACACAAACGAATTGGAATTTGAAGCTATCACCAAAAGTAAGATAAGTTTGTGTTTAGAGGTGAGTAACTTAGAAAATGCGATCGCTCACCTAACTACTTTGGGCTATCCTCCACCAGGAAAGATTTCCGTTGCTTCCCACGGCAGAGAAATTTATGCCTATGATCCTGATGGGAATCGTCTAATTTTACATCAAGGTAAAGAGGAGTGCTGAGAGACGTAATTAATCGCGTCTCTACAGGAATTATTATTCTCCCCCAATCCTCAGTGATAATAAATAATTGGTAGTTAATAATAAAATATGGCGATAACTCAAAACTATAGATTAAACCTGATTCAGTGGTATCCAGGTCACATTGCTAAAGCTGAAAAGAAACTCAAAGAACAGCTGAAGCGCGTGGATGTGGTGTTTGAAGTACGAGACGCCCGAATTCCCTTAGCGACTCACCATCCCCAAATAGGTGAGTGGGTAGAGGGTAAGAAACGGGTGTTGATACTTAACCGAGTAGACATGATTACACCACAAATGCGATCGGTGTGGATAGATTGGTTTAAACGTCAGGGAGAAGTCCCTTATTTTACTAACGCTCAACATGGTAAAGGTATAGCAGAAGTGGCGCGGGCAGCGCAAGCGGCTGGGGTAGAACTCAATCAAAGAAGAAGCGATCGCGGGATGTTACCCCGTCCAGTTCGGGCTGTGGTAATTGGCTTTCCTAATGTCGGTAAATCAGCTTTGATTAACCGCCTTTTGGGACGGCGAGTAGTGGAAAGTGCAGCCCGCCCTGGGGTAACTCGCCAACTACGCTGGGTGCGAATTTCCGAACATTTAGAATTGCTAGATGCTCCAGGTGTTATCCCTTTAAGATTGGAAGACCAAGACGCAGCATTGAAATTAGCCATTTGTGATGATATCGGTGAAGCATCTTACGATAATCAGCTAGTAGCAGCAGCCCTAATTGATTTACTCAACTATTTGGAAGGTGTAGCCACAGATTTGTTACCAAAAAAACCATTACAATCACGCTACCAACTGGATTCAACATCAGACACTGGAGATACCTATTTGCACGCCTTGGCAGAACATCGTTACAAAGGTGATATTGAACGAGCTGCAAGGCAACTTTTAACGGATTTTCGTAAGGGGTTTTTGGGTGAAATTAGTTTAGAAGTGCCACCCAATTAAAAAATAAGGGTGACATAAAATGAAAAGTTGTTAATTTATCATTTTTAATTGAGCAGCCCGCATTTTCAAAACCAACATGGTTCCTCCTGTAAATAATATACCCAGTAATAAGTTTTTTAAACTGAGGTTTTTACTGCTGTCACTTACTAAAATACCTTCCAATACTAGAGAAGGTATTAATACCCCTCCATAAATCAATAACTGAGAAAGTATCAATCTTTTTTTTGCTAGAAAAGTCAATATCGTTAAGCAAAATCCTAGAGGAATAAAAGTTAGTGCATAGTACTCTGCCAAAACACCGAAATCAGAAATATCAAAAATATATATCCAATACAAAATAATAATATCTGTTGTATTGAGCGGCTAGCTCTACTGTTTTTTATCTGTAAAAAGGTAATTAATTCCAATACATCAATGATTATTGGGAGTATGCACTATTTTTATTACTTGTTTGTGCTAAGTATCAATTACTAATTACCAATAAGAGATGCTTCAATTTAATGTTGATATGCACGCGATATCAACGCTGCTCTTATATTATTTACTAGCAGAGAATTATGAGCAAAAAAATATGAAGAATTCATGAAGATATTAGGTTTTGGCTTAAGTTGATTCCAATGACAGATGTACATATTTCCAGAGGGTTTTATCAAGAAAGGCAGAAGACTAAGGATCATCTCGTAAAGAAGGGGAGACGCCAAAGGCGATGGCGAAACTCCCAATGGCTTATAAAATTGAAAATTTAGTGGCTCCTCTTGACAAAGGGATTCAAACCCACTATCAACTTAATTACAGTAAAACTGCCTTATTAAAAGTAATATCCGTCACATACAGTTGTCGGAATGCAGTTAACAGTGTCATAAAGAAAAGGTGAAGGTTAACCTGTAGGGTATAACTTACCTCACAGCTGCTTGCACCTTTAGCTTCGATGGATCTATCACACTCATGACTGAACTCACGCTACGCCTACAAGAGGGAGATACCGAGACAACGATCGCAGTTGACCAAGATGTATTTACAATTGGTCGTTTGCCGGAATGTAACTTGTACTTACCTTTTGCTGGAGTATCCCGCAACCATGCTCGCCTAGTGAAAACAGCTGACGGTGTGTGGACTATTGAGGATCTGGGCAGCAAAAACGGGACGCAAGTCAATAAATATCTTGTTAACTTTCCCCAAGAGTTACATCACGGCGATATCATTTGGCTGGGCAATGTTAGCCTTGTAGTGCTGCTCACAACCCCTGTTTACCAACCGACACCTGAGTATTCTGGAAGTTCGGAAAATAATGAGCAGAGAACAATCCTGCACAATGTCGAACAATTACAACAGCAATGGATCGCCGCTGACAGCAAAGATGGCAACATCAACAATAAAGACAAAACTATTGCCCGTCTCAAGGACTTAGTGGACATAGCGAAAAATCTCTGTGCGGCGGCGTCTATAGAAGAGATTTTTTCTCAGGTGCAGCAAGTAGTTTTTCGTTACCTTGATAGTATCGATCGCTTGGCATTATTAATTGATGTCAACAGTTGCGGCCAGTTGGAATTAGTAAATTCTGCCACTAGAAACGTTTCCCAACAAAAACATCTCGCCTCCGATGGTAGTTGGATTAGTCGTAGTATCTGTCAAAAGGTATTTGACGAAAAAGTAGTGATTCAAACTGCTGACACTCATCAGGATGAACGGTTTGCTAGTGAACACAGTATTTTGGTCAAAGGTATTCGCAGCGCAATGGCAGTACCTTTATGGGATGAAAATAAAGTTGTGGGCGTACTGTATGCCGACGCCAATCTTTCTTCTTACCATTGGGCAAATGAAGGCGAAGAAGAACTCAGCTTTTTTTCAGCTTTAGCAAACCTTGTGGCTTCGAGCGTACAGCGTTGGTTACTGGTAGAGAAACTCAAAACTGAAGAGATGATTCGTCACCGATTAGAACGCTATCATTCTCCCGCAGTTGTACAGCAGTTGATATCTGTAGGCGGATTACCGGGTGGACGTTTAGCTCCCGCCGAGAGCGAAATCAGTATTTTGTTTGCGGATTTGGTTGGCTTTACGGCAATTTCTGAACGGTTAACACCAACTGCGATCGCTAAATTATTAAATAATTTATTTGAAGAAATGCTCAAAGAAGTGTTTACTTGCGGCGGCACTTTAGATAAGTATATCGGCGATTGTATCATGGCATTTTTTGGCGCTCCCGAACCGCAACCAGATCATGCCGATCGCGCCGTTGCTGCTGCCAAGGGAATGCTGACTCGTCTCGAACATCTTAATGCCAATGGTTTTTGGCACGAACCCCTGCAATTACGTATTGCGATTAATAGCGGTAAGGCTGTTGTGGGAGATGTCGGTAGTTCCCAAAGGGTAGATTATACGGCATTAGGCGCGACGATTAATCTTGCGGCTCGCATGGAAGCAGTTTGTCCCCCTAGTGAATGCGTGATTAGTGAAGCAACCCATAAAATGCTTTCACAACCAGACTTCCAGGAAATGGGAGATTATCGTTTCAAGGGTATTGATCGATTAGTAAAGGTTTATCAGACAAATTTGCAGCAAATGCCAACAATTATTGATCCAATCATTAATATTTAGTTTGGGCATAATGGGGAACGGGGAATAGGAAAAAATCACTAATTATGAATTACGTTAGGGACTTCCAAATAAAAAATATCGTAATAATTCAGGAGTCAGAATTCAGAATAGTTAGAGAATTAGGAGAAAATTCGATACATAAATGTACTAATTATGCTGCATTCCTTTTAAATTCTGACTTCTGATTTCTGGGTGCTGAATTCTTACAAAATATCTAACTATATTGCGAATTATTGCAAAAGTAGAAATATTCCTGCCGACTTACTTAATTTTGAGATGAAGGTTGAATAGCCTTATGCTAAATTTAGCTAACCGTGCCAGCGCGAAAAATTTGCTCTGCGGTCAAATTCAACTGTGGAAAAGTTGGCGACTGGATACAGTCATCTCCTCGAAACTTACTAATGAGATACTCACCTTCCTCTAAACAGCAAACCAAAAGAGTAGGCTGTTTGGGCTTGCCAATAAATTCTCTCCCGCCCAATGCAGCATAATCTACAATCCAGTATTCAGGAATTCCCATTTCTTCATAATCAGCGTATTTTTTCAGATAATCATCACGCCAATTGGTACTCACCACCTCAACCACTAAAGAAATAGATGATGCTTGAGTAACAGTGGATTCTTTTTTCCACCGAGGTTCATTAACTAAATTAGGGAGATTTAAGAGCAGCACATCTGGCGAGTAAGCTGATTCGTTTTCAAGTGGTTTAACTAATACTGTTTTTGGTATACCATACGGCAAGCTAAGGCGACTATATTCTAAAGTGATTTTTGTAGATAAAAATACAACAATCTCTTCATTGTCGCCTGTTGGTTGGGGCATTTCGACTACTACTCCATCATATAGTTCATAACGTTTAAGAGTGTTATCTGGATATTTATCAACGAATTCATCGAATGTAACTAGTTTGCGTAAAATTTGAGTCATGGCTTAATTCCTTTATGACTTACATGGGTCTTAATGCCCCACTGATTGAATTCAATTCATCACTATTAATACTTATTGATTGGTATATTTTATTTCAAAAATAATTGCGAAATTGTAATATTGGGCAGCTAATGCTTGGCTAAAAGACTAGAATTTGGGTGGTAGCTTTCCCAATTTATATGTATAACACTAGGAAGCCTACTTCAAGCTATTTTTTAACCGGAGGTCAGGTAATGGCGATCGCCACCATTAATCCCGCCACTGGGGAGACGCTCAAAACCTTTGAGGCGCTCAATGACGCAGAAATTGCCGCTAAACTCGATTTAGCTAATCAGACTTTTGAACAGTATCGTCAGACAAGTTTCTCTCAACGATCGCACTGGCTGCAAAAGGCTGCTGATATTTTAGAGCAAGACAAAGCAGAATTTGCTAAGTTAATGACTCTGGAAATGGGTAAGCCTTTTAAAGCTGCGATCGCAGAAGTTGAAAAATGCGCCGTCGTCTGTCGCTACTATGCCGAACACGCCCCTGGCTTTTTGGCTGATGTCAGTATAAAAACTGATGCCAACCAGAGTTTTGTACGTTATCAACCAATGGGTGCAATCCTCGCGGTGATGCCGTGGAATTTCCCCTTTTGGCAAGTGTTCCGCTTTGCCGCGCCAGCCCTGATGGCGGGAAATGTCGGCTTACTCAAACACGCTTCCAATGTGCCGCAGTGCGCCTTGGCAATTGAAGATATTTTCCGACGGGCAGGTTTTCCTGAAGGTGCTTTTCAAACTTTATTAATCGGCGCTGCTAAAGTTGCCGATTTAATGGCTGATGACCGCGTAAAAGCTGCTACCTTGACAGGAAGCGAACCAGCAGGGATATCCCTTGCCGTCGCCGCCGGCAAACAAATCAAAAAAACTGTTTTGGAGTTGGGAGGAAGTGACCCGTTTATTGTGTTAGCAAGTGCTGACTTAGAGACAGCAGTTGTCACAGCAACTACAGCACGAATGTTGAATAACGGGCAATCATGTATTGCAGCAAAACGTTTTATTGTCGCAGAAGCGATCGCAGATAAATTTGAAAAATTGCTTTTAGAAAAATTTGAGGCGCTAAAAGTAGGCGATCCGATGCAACCAGATACCGATTTAGGCCCACTGGCTACACCTGGTATTCTCCAGGATTTAGACCAACAAGTGCAAAGTGCCATCAGCAGCGGTGGTAAAGTCCTCACCGGTGGACATCCTTTATCAGATCGTCCAGGGAACTTTTATCCGCCAACGATTATCATAGATATCCCGTCTGACACACCAATTGCAAAAGAAGAATTTTTTGGCCCAGTAGCTTTGCTATTCCGGGTTCCAGATATCGATGCTGCCATTAAACTCGCTAATGACTCACCCTTTGGCTTAGGTGCAAGTGCTTGGACAACCAATAACCAAGAGAGCGATCGCTTGGTTGAGGAAATTGAAGCAGGTGCCGTATTTATCAACGGTATGGTCAAATCCGATCCCCGATTACCCTTTGGTGGTATTAAGCGTTCTGGATATGGCAGAGAATTGAGTATCCAAGGTATACATGAGTTTGTCAATGTTAAAACCGTGTGGATCAAATGATTAGTCATTGGTCATTAGTCAAAGGGCAAATGACTAATGACTAATGACAAAGAACAAAAGTCTTATTCGTTAATAGAGTTGTCGGAAAATAAAATGAATACAGCAGAATTATTGGTGCAGTGCCTAGAAAATGAAGGAGTGCAATATATTTTTGGACTCCCTGGTGAAGAAAACCTGCACGTTTTGGAAGCACTAAAACATTCTTCGATTAAATTTATTACGACTCGTCATGAACAGGGTGCAGCATTCATGGCCGATGTCTACGGACGCCTAACCGGAAAAGCTGGAGTGTGTCTTTCTACTCTTGGCCCTGGGGCAACCAACTTGATGACTGGGGTAGCAGATGCTAACCTCGATGGTGCGCCTTTAGTAGCGATTACTGGTCAAGTGGGAACAGATAGAATGCATATTGAATCCCACCAATATTTAGATTTGGTGGCAATGTTTGCACCTGTTACCAAGTGGAATAAGCAGATTGTGCGACCGAGTATTACACCCGAAGTAGTGCGGAAAGCATTTAAGCGATCGCAATCGGAAAAACCTGGTGCAGTTCACATTGATTTACCAGAAAATATCGCCGCCATGCCTGTGGAAGGCAAACCTTTGCGTAAGGATAATAGCGAAAAAACTTATGCATCTTTTGCTAGCATTCGAGCAGCCGCCGCTGCAATTTCCCAAGCAGTTAACCCGTTAATCTTAGTAGGAAATGGGGCAATTCGCGCTCATGCAAGTGATGCAGTCACACAATTTGCCACCTTACTGAATATACCTGTTGCCAATACCTTCATGGGTAAAGGGATTATTCCCTACACACATCAATTAGCTTTGTGGTCAGTAGGATTACAGCAAAGAGACTTCATTACCTGTGGCTTTGATAACACAGATTTAGTAATTGCGATCGGCTATGATTTGATTGAGTTTTCCCCGAAAAAATGGAATCGTAGTGGTGAAATTCCCATTGTGCATATTGGGGTAAGTCCGGCGGAAATTGATAGTAGTTATATTCCCAACGCCGAAGTCGTGGGAGATATTTCCGATTCCCTTTATGAAATTTTAAAATTAGCAGATCGACAAGGTAAACCCGATCCTTTTGCCATCAGCTTAAGGTCAGATATTCGAGCTGATTACGAACAGTATGCCCATGATGATGGATTTCCCATCAAGCCGCAAAAGTTAATTTATGACCTACGCCAAGTGATGGGCCCAGATGATATCGTTATCTCTGATGTTGGCGCACATAAAATGTGGATGGCTCGTCATTATCATTGCCATAGCCCCAATACTTGCATAATTTCCAACGGCTTCGCGGCTATGGGTATTGCCATTCCTGGCGCTTTAGCAGCAAAACTGGTTCATCCCAACCGCAAAGTTGTTGCTGTAACGGGCGATGGTGGCTTTATGATGAATTCTCAGGAATTAGAAACAGCCTTGCGTGTCGGTACGCCCTTTGTCACCATAATTTTTAATGACGGTGGCTATGGCTTAATTGAGTGGAAGCAAGAAAATCAATTTGGCAAAGGAAACTCATCTTTTGTGCATTTTAGCAATCCTGATTTTGTCAAATTCGCTGAAAGTATGGGTTTAAAAGGGTACCGAGTTGAATCGGCTTTAGATTTGATTCCCACTTTGAAAGAAGCTCTCGCTCAAGATGTACCCGCCGTGATAGATTGTCCCGTAGATTATCGGGAGAATCACCGCTTTAGTCAAAAAGCCGGCGAGTTGAGTTGCCCGGTGTAAAAATTAGAGACGCGATTAATCGTGTCTGTACAAGAGTTAGGAGTTATTTATTCTTAACTCCTTATTAATTTCTACTCCTTTAGTGTTTTGATAAGGTGCGTTAGCCTTTGGTGTAACGCACCCCTTTACTTCACTTCATTTATAGATCAATACGCTTGGATTAAGGGCGACTAGCAACAATTTTGGGTTTTCGAGACGCAATAAATCGCCGTCCCTACAAGTGTTTTGTTGCTCATTCTGAACTGTATTGATTTATAGATATATTTCTCCTCTTTCTTTGCGTCCTCTGCGTCCTTTGCGGTTCGTAAAAAAAACACGAAGCTCAAAGGTTCATTCACAATGAGTTAGATTCAATAACTTCTAGCTCATTACTGATTTTTACTCCTAATTAATTGTTTTTTGGTTTAAATTTGTGCCTTCTTGTTTTTGAGCAATGTCTTCTACTGCTTTGCATTGCCTTTTGTCAATATCTGACTTAATAATGAGTCCCTTAGTATTGAGCGATATTTCAACTTGGTATTGACCATTCACCATATTAATCGCAGCGTAAGTTACTGTACCAAACATCATCACTCCGCAAAGTGATAAGATAATTTGCAGAATTCCCAGTTCTCGTTTCATTTTTAAAGTCCTTAATCCCTTACATTCTGATTACAACTTGGTGCTGGCTGAGAACTGAGTTGAGAAACAGTCACCGATTAGACAAGTTTTAGTTGATTATCGGTTAAGTTCAGGATGACTCTCAATACTGCTCGGTTAAGGGAAAATAGATGATAGAATAAATCATAATTTGTTCGCGTATAGTTTACGAGAACAAAAACAGCTAAAAACGCTGCTTGTACCTGAAGGCACTCTCGAAAAATTTAATTGTCAATTGCGGGGAATATTTTTAACCTGTTGAACTATAAATTGAGGATGAACAATTTACTGTATCGCCCAAATAATAGATGTATTCAACTTACTTTCCTAAAAATTTGAAAGGATAATAGTTGTCGAGGAGTGCCATTATTTCTATGACATCGTTTTTTACTCTGAAACTTTGAGCGAGTTTTCTTGACGACTCTGGGATTACTTCTGTGCTGTGGTGGTGGAATTTTTAACTCTA
>JBGTMK010000049.1:0-2539 GCA_041743605.1 Nostoc sp. | reverse complement strand
ATGAGGAATTTCTAAGTCTTTTTCCAAGTTGTAGATTTCAATATTGCTAAAACCAACTTCTTGTAAAGCAGCTTGGATATCCGATATTTCAAAGCTTTTCATCGACCAGCCAATATCTGAACGCTGCCATTGCTCATTTACAAGTTGCATCATAGTGATTTTTATTTCAC
Organism: Nostoc sp.; assembly: GCA_041743605.1. Taxonomy (GTDB): domain Bacteria; phylum Cyanobacteriota; class Cyanobacteriia; order Cyanobacteriales; family Nostocaceae; genus Nostoc. The sequence goes on along the minus strand of JBGTMK010000049.1, from coordinate 2,369 downwards.
CTAAATCTGTATCTGGCTGGTATTTTCGTTGCCAAGCCCAGACATACTCATCCTTGATAACTCCTTTGCTAGAACCATCCCATCGAGATGCTTGATAAGCATCTTCCACATCCATTGTGAATCCAAATAATCCTCCAGGCTGGAGAGCATGATAAACATTTTGAAAAACGCTAGTTAAGTCATCTAAGGTTAGTATGTGGTTGAGACTACTGCCTACACAAATCGCAGCATTAAAGATTGACGATATATTAAAAAAGCGCGCATCTTCCGCTATAAAAGTGGCTGTAGGTGCATTTTCACGGGCGTATTTCAGCATGACTTCAGAGCCATCTATTCCTGTGACTTGATAACCCTCAATCAATAATTTTTCTGCCAGTTGTCCTGTACCGCAGCAAAGGTCAAGAATATGAGCTTGGGGGGGTAGATGCTGAAGGATTAAGGTTTTAATTGGTAGCGGTATTCCATCTTTAAATAGGTTTCCCCAGTTGTCGTTGTACATAGGGGCGAAGAGGTCATATTCTGAATAACGGTTGGTTGTAGTCATGTATTTGATGGGATGTGAAATTGACAAGGTTAAGGAGTAATACCAATTCTTTATGAGGATGTTTCCGGAGGAACGTATCGCTAAAGCGAAAACTCTGTTAACGCGTAGCGTGCGCGCAGCGCATACCGCAAAGAACGCAAAGTACACAAAGAAAGAAATTTAGCGCAATTTTACACAGAAGTGGTGTTATTAATTTTTAATTTGAAGTCTTTCTCCGGGACATAGCCATGAGCTTTTGCTGTCGAAATTTTTGAAATTCTTGGGCTTGGGCTGTCTGAAATTGCTGTTCGGCATTGGCAACAATTTTGATTAACTCGCTGACAGCAATATTGGTTTGGTCAATAACTGTGTTTAACAAAGTTGTAAATACATGGGCTATGCGAGCGATTGTTGGGGCATCAAATAGGTCAGTTTTGTACTCGAAAAAGCCTGTTAATTCACCAGAATTTTCAGTTATATCTAACTTTAAATCATGGCGTACAGCACCACTATCTATATCCGATTGGGTGAGGGTTAATCCTGGTAAGTCCAGAGGTGGTAATGCAGTTTGCAGGACAAACCAAACATTAAATAAAGGTGATTGACTCTGGCGGCGTTCTGGTTGAATTTCTGCTACGAGTTTTTCAAAGGGTATATCTTGATGAGTGTAGGCATCTAGGGCAGTTTTTCGTACCTGTGCTAAGATTTCTGAAAAACTGTGGTTAGCGGAAAAGTCTGTGCGTAAAACTAGGGTATTGACAAAGAAACCAATTAGCCCTTGTACTTCTGCGCGATCGCGATTGGCAATTGGACAGCCGACGGCGATATCATTTTCTTGGGTGTAGTAATGCAGTAGGGTTTGAAAACTTGCCAGCAAGGTCATGAATAAGGTAACGCCATTTTCTTGGCTGAGGGTTTTGAGTCCGGCTGACGGTGGTAGAGAGAAGGAATGTCTTGCCCCTTGTGCTGTTGCTATGGCTGTTTTTGGTCGGTCTAATGGTAGTTGCAGGACTGGGGGTGGCGGTATTAGCTGCTGTTTCCAATAAGATAGTTGAGTTGTCAGAATTTCGCCTTGTAACCATTGTCGTTGCCAGATAGCAAAATCAGCGTATTGAATGGGAAGTGCCTCTAGGGGCGAAGGTTTTCCTTGAATAAAGGCTGTGTAAATTGCTGTGACTTCTTGAATTAATACCCCTGCTGACCAAGCATCGGAAATAATGTGATGGATGGTAAATAATAGGAGATATTCTGCGTCATCTAGCCTTAAAAGAGTGGTTCTGAGTAGAGGAGGTTGGCTCAAGTCAAAAGGTTGTTGAGCTAAGGTAGCCGCAATGTTTTGGGCTTTTTCTAGACGCTGAGAAACTGGCTCCTGTCGTAAATCAATTTCGGCTAGTTCCAAATTCAGAGATGGCGCGATCGTCTGCACTGCTTCGTTATCGACTACTGTAAAACTAGTGCGTAAGACTTCATGACGCTGCACAATTTCATTGAGAGTTAGTTTTAATACTCCTACGTCTAGTAATCCTTGGAGATGAATCGCCACAGCACCAATATAAGCACGGGCATCTGTTTCTAAAGAATCTAAAAACCACAACCGTTGTTGAGCAAAAGAAAGAGGTAAGCGATCGCGTTGTGTTTGCTGGGGAATTCGGGTTGATAAAGACTCACCTATTTGTGGGGCGATCGTCTGAGAGAGTGTAGCAATTGTGGGTGTGGCAAACAGCGATCGCAACGGTAATTCTACCTGGAAAACATCTCGCACTTGAGCAACTACTTGAGTGGCTAACAGTGAGTGTCCCCCTAGCTCAAAAAAGTTGTCATGAATTCCGATATCCGATAACCCTAA
>JBGTMK010000048.1:0-5687 GCA_041743605.1 Nostoc sp. | reverse complement strand
TATTTATACAATATATAAAGAATAGTAACAATTTATTAAAGAGCGATTGTATAGCTCCATACCAGGAAGCTTTTGCTGAATTTATCAAGTCATCTTGGCATTCAAGCACTGCAATCAGCTTTTAATCTACCAAGTGTAAAGTCAAAGAACGAATCCATTTCTTTAACCTTTACAACTTATCTCCACTTTTCCTGACTTCAGCCAGAAGTCTGACATTGAGTCCCGTTTGCCGAAAATAAGGTTTCTTAAAAAATGACACAAACACAACCAACCATTACACCTAAACTAGAGGAGCCTAAGTTTGGCTTTAACGAATATGCCGAACGCTTGAATGGTCGAGCAGCAATGATTGGCTTCGCTTTAATGCTGGTGATTGAATATGTTACCAATCAAGGGGTGCTATCATGGCTAGGTCTGAAGTAGTGCCACTAACAAGCACAAGGTAGAAGTTGTAAGCTAGTAGTTAAAAGAGTTTCAACCAGCTGGAACAACCCAGTTGGTTTTGACTTTGACAATTGATCGCAAAGTACTTCTCCCTCGATACTTTAACTAGACTTATTCGTAAATGATTGCCCTAAAATGTAAGCAAGAGAGGAATGGAAATACCTATTAGTGATTGAAATATCATAAACTTGCAACTAATATATGCAAGGCAATTAATGAGTAAACTTCCTCCCCTACTAAAGAAAATCATAATTAGTGTCTGCCTTGGATGAGAAAGGCAAATTGCGGGTGAGGTATTCTGGGTAAATATACACAAAAGGTGAACTGGAACCAACCAAGCTGTGATGAATGCTGTATTACCTCGTTTTTTGAAGTCAACCTACCGAAAAGAGCCATTAATCAGTGTATTAATGACAATGGGTGTTATAGATGCCCTGATTGGTGGATTGAATGATAGCTGGTCATTGTTCGCTTTTGGTTTGGGAACGGCAGGGATAGCGCTCGGCTTTAAGTTGTGGCGTGTCCAGCAGCGTCGTCCTTTACCAGAAGAACCTGTAGTGCAACATTATTTGCCCTCTCGTTCTTCTAATCCGCCTTTACCAATGTTAAGTGTTTCTAAGAAAAAACCACCTCTTTAGAATTTGCAGAGTTATTACTTAAATAACTCTGCAAAATGTATTGGGTTAACTGTATCTATAAAAGTGAGGAAAAAGAGTGAGTAGTGAGGGAAGAGGTGGCGGTCATTTTCTGCGGCCGTATATTATCCTGGCATTTATGGCAGCTGTTGCCCTTCCAGTGACTACCTGGGAAGGGTTTTACATTCATCAAGCTAATGCTGCCATTGAAGTAACGCCAAACCCCCAAGCTACCACCAGCTTTGGTAATGCCCAACTACTTTACACACTCAAAGGACATAACGGAACTGTTAAATCCCTCGCTTTCAGTCCAGATAGCAGAATGCTCGTGAGTGGAGGTGCAGAAAACGAGGGTGTAATTCGCCTCTGGAATTCAGCAAACGGCAAAAAGTTGGCGGATATTAACAAAGCACACAAAACAGCCGTAGAATCTTTAGTTATTTCGCCAGATGGTCAAACCCTCGTTAGCTGTAGTAATGACAACACGATTAACCTCTGGAGCCTGAAAAATTTTAAATTTAGTCGCTCTTTTGTCGGACATACCAGTAACGTCTTATCTTTAGCGGTGTCTCCTGATAGTAAAGTTCTCATTAGTGGAGCTTTGGATGGGATTCGTATATGGGATTTGCTACAGCAACGCCCTCTAGGGACTCTAGTACGCTTTGATAATTTAATTTATACCCTAGCTATTAGTCCAGATGGACAGACTTTGGCTAGTGGTGATAATAAGGGTGTAATCAAGCTGTGGAATTTGAGTACTGGTCAATTAGTTAGTGAATTGGCGGCTCATTCTAATGGTGTTAGCGCTGTTCTGTTTACACCAGATGGACGAACATTAGTTAGTGCAAGCCGCGATCGCACAGTAAAACTGTGGAATGTTAATACTGGAGAATTAGTCCGTACCCTAACAGGACATAATAACTGGGTAAATGCGATCGCCATTAACCCTGATGGAGAAACCCTTGCTAGTGCTGGCAGGGATGGGATTAAATTGTGGAATTTAACTACAGGTGAGCTAGTAAATACACTGAGTGGACATACAGACTGGGTAAGTGCGATCGCTTTTAGTCCAAATGGTAAAATTCTTGCCAGTGGTGGATTTGATCAAAAAATCAAGATTTGGGGGATTCCAGTAAAACGTAAGTAGTAAAGGCGAGATTTAAAACCTTGCTGGGCAGGCCAAGGGACGCAAATTTAATAACCTGCAATTCTTGTATAACTTGAAATGGTGTCGTACTCTCGCAGCTACACACTCTACTTTTGCACTTTAATTTAATACACATTCCTAATTATCTGTTAAGAGTTGGGTCGCGTTATCGGTAAAAATGTGGGTAACGACCTCACAACACGCAGCAAGGTGAGGATTTCAAAAACCAAGGTTATGATTATTAATGCATTAATCGAGCTTGGGTCTAATAATAAATAAGTTGGCACAAATAAACCTCAGAGTACGGAGACGATTAATCGCCTCTGTACAGCAGTCAAAAACCATTGCTCTTGACTGTTATTTAGGTGCTGTATCCAACCCAAATCAGCCGTTGTACAAATTTCCATAAGGATAATTGAAGTGACTAGGACTAATTCAGACTTTCTTTCCTCCAGTGATCCAGCGATCGCAGGGTTAATCAACGACGAACTACAGCGTCAGCGAGATCACTTGGAGTTGATTGCTAGTGAAAACTTTACCTCCGCCGCTGTATTGGCGGCTCAAGGTTCGGTACTGACAAATAAATATGCCGAAGGTTTACCTGGTAAACGCTACTATGGCGGTTGTGAGTTTATCGACAAAATCGAGCAAGTAGCGATCAACCGTGCTAAACAGATATTTGGTGCTGCTCATGCGAATGTGCAACCCCATTCTGGCGCACAAGCCAATTTTGCAGTGTTTCTGTCGCTGCTGCAACCAGGAGACAAAATTATGGGAATGGATTTGTCTCATGGGGGACATCTTACCCACGGTTCCCCTGTAAATTTTTCAGGTAAGTGGTTTCAAGTTAGCCACTATGGTGTCAGTCAACAAACAGAACAACTTGACTATGACCAAATTCGAGAGCTGGCGCTAAGGGAGCGTCCTAAGCTGCTGATTTGTGGTTATTCGGCTTATCCTCGTGTAATTGACTTTGAAAAGTTCCGTAGTATTGCTGATGAAATCGGCGCTTACTTACTCGCCGATATTGCTCATATTGCTGGCTTAGTTGCTAGTGGTCTTCATCCCGATCCCATTCCTCATTGTCATGTAGTAACAACAACTACACATAAGACTCTACGCGGGCCTAGAGGCGGTTTAATTTTGACTGGTGACGCAGAACTAGGTAAAAAGCTAGATAAATCTGTTTTTCCCGGTAGCCAAGGCGGGCCATTGGAACACGTCATTGCTGGTAAGGCTGTAGCTTTTGGAGAAGCCCTCAAGCCTGAGTTTAAAACCTATTCTGCCCAAGTGATTGAAAATGCTCGTGCTTTAGCAGAACAACTACAAAATCGAGGTTTAAAATTAGTGTCAAATGGCACTGATAACCATTTACTACTCGTGGATTTACGCTCTGTCAATCTAACTGGTAAGCAAGCAGATCAGCTAGTTAGTACCGTGAATATTACTGCTAACAAAAATACTATTCCCTTTGATCCACAATCGCCATTTGTTACCAGTGGTCTGAGGTTAGGTTCTCCAGCCATGACCACACGGGGCTTAGGAGTAGCAGAATTTACCGAGATTGCAAATATTATTAGCGATCGCCTACTTTCTCCAGATTCCGACGTAGTAACCCAAGATTGTCGGCAAAGGGTAGCAGCATTGTGCGATCGCTTCCCCTTATATCCTCACCTGGAAATCCCTGTACCAGCACTAGCATAATTGGGCATGGGGCATTGGGCATGGGGCATTGGTAATAGTTCTTCTTCCCCATTCCCCATTCCCCACTCCCGACTCCCTATTCCCCATTCCCCATTCCCAATCCAATGAGTGCAGAAATTATTTGTGTTGGTACTGAACTGCTGCTAGGAGATATCCTCAACGGCAATGCTCAATTTTTGGCGCAACAATTAGCGCAGCTAGGTATCCCCCATTACTATCAAACAGTGGTTGGGGATAACCCAGAACGGTTGAAAGAAGTTATAGAAATTGCTATTTCCAGAGCGCAAATTCTCATTTTTACTGGTGGACTCGGCCCGACACCAGATGATCTCACCTGCGAAACCATCGCCGATTTTTTTAAAGTCCCGTTGGTAGAACGCTCTGACATCATCGAAGACATAACCCAGAAATTCGCCCAACGTGGTCGGGTTATGTCACCAAGTAACCGCAAACAAGCTTTGATTCCCCAAGGTGCAGAAATTCTCCCCAACCCAACTGGAACAGCACCCGGCATCATTTGGCAACCTCGTCCTGAAATTACTATTTTTACCTTTCCCGGTGTTCCCAGTGAAATGCATCCGATGTGGGAAGAAACAGCCGTACCATTTCTCAAAAGTCAAGGTTGGGGTAAAGAAATTATTTACAGCCGGAGTTTAAAGTTTTGGGGTATTGGTGAATCGGCTTTGGCGGAAAAGGTTGCTTCCTATTTGAAGTTGCCAAATCCCACAGTTGCACCTTATGCAGGTAAGGGGGAAGTAAGATTGCGAGTCTCTGCTAAAGCAACTTCAGAAGCAGCAGCAGAAGAACTAATTGCGCCCATTGAGAAACAACTTAAAGAAATTGCCGGACTAGATTTTTACGGCGTTAATAATGATACTCTTGCTTCAGTTGTTGGTCAGTTATTGCAGGCATCGAAAGAAACGCTTTCGGTGGCAGAATCTTGCACTGGTGGCGGTTTAGGGCAAATATTAACTGAGATTTCTGGGAGTTCTGATTACTTTTGGGGTGGAGTAATTTCTTATGACAATTCGGTGAAAGCTAGGCTGCTGGGGGTTAACCAGGAAGATTTAGATAAATTTGGGGCGGTAAGTGCGATCGTTGCAGAGCAAATGGCAATTGGGGTAAAAACTAGACTTTCAACCACTTGGGGACTGAGTATTACTGGTATTGCTGGCCCAACTGGAGGGACGGATACTAAGCCAGTGGGTTTAGTTTACGTTGGTTTAGCTGGGCCGGACGATGAAGTGGCAAGTTTTGAGTATCAGTTTGGCACAGTGCGAGGACGCGCTCTAATTCGTCATGTCAGTGCTAATGCAGCTTTGGATAACCTGCGGCGGAAGTTGTTAACGAGGTAGGAGGTTTAAAAAACTAAATTACGAATTACGAATTATGCCGCTATGAGCAAAATTCCTATCCTCCAACCAAATCACTCATACACTTTCAGAAATTATTTTGAGATGTCATTCGAGCCAGAAGACATCCTGGCTGAATTTGGTTATTCTTTAAAACGTTCCTCTCTCAATCACCAAAAGTCCAGCATTGAATTAGACAGACTTGCAAATCTCAAATCTAGGATTGAGGAAAGTTTGCCATATATTAGTTTGACTAGTGAAGCAGCCCGCAGAGAGTTACTAATTGCCCCAATTTTATTGGATGTTGTTCATTACACCCGTGCCCAACTTAGAATTGAATATCCTTTAATTGTTACAGAACAGTTAAAAGGTTTCCTTGACTATTATCTTCATACAGACCATAAA
>JBGTMK010000047.1:0-7647 GCA_041743605.1 Nostoc sp. | reverse complement strand
GCATCTGGTAAGCTGGTAGAAGGATTAATAAGCCTACCTCCAAAAGTAATACGTATTTTATATGTTTGAAGTTGGTTTTGATTCTACAGTAAAGATTCAAAATGTCCACGTTTTAGGGCAACGTCTTGGATAAAAAAATTGTTTTTTGGGTAAATAATCCGGGCTGGGAATAAGCAACAGCAAGCATTTTGAGCTTTTTAAAAATTTTCAAAAAAAGAATGAATAAGTAGTATTTTTAAGCAAAAAAAAATACTCAGTAAAATAACTTAAGTGTTCTCTAAAAATCAATGCTCTACTGTTGAGTTAATATTTTTATTTGACCGATCTCCTAAAAAACTCGTTTACAGTTTGAGCCTTTTAACAAGGCATTACGATTTTACTTGACAAATGAAAAACATAACGCAATAATAAGAAATTGTCGATAAGCAAAAATACCAGCGGAACTGGCGGAATGGCAGACGCGCTAGATTCAGGTTCTAGTGCCGCAAGGCTTCCGGGTTCAAGTCCCGGGTTCCGCATAACCAGTGCTGAGTGCCGAGTAGTGAGTGCTGAGAAGGAAAAACTCAGCACTCACTACTCAGCACTCACTACTAAAAAATGTTGACCAGTTTACAAAATTCTTTAGTTAAGCAAATTCGCAAGCTGCACTCCACCAAGGAGCGGCACAAGCAGCAGTTATTTTTATTAGAAGGGACGCACCTGTTAGAAGAAGCTTGTGCGGTGAATTACCCACTAGAAACAGTTTGTTGTACCCAAGATTGGCAAGCAGCCCATTCCTCACTTTGGGATGAAGCTTGTAGCAGATGCGATCGCACCGAAATTGTCAGCAAAGAAGTCTTGAATGCTATCGCTACCACAGTCCAACCTGATGGTGTGGTTGCAACGGCAAAACGAGGCCAACGCCAAACTCAACTACCGTTTACTGGTTTAGTGCTAGCTTTAGAAACAGTACAAGATCCCGGCAATCTGGGTACGATGATTCGCACCGCCGCCGCCGTTGGAGCATCAGGTTTGTGGGTAAGTGGAGATAGTGTAGATTTAGACAGTCCTAAAGTTCTACGTGCTTCCGCAGGACAATGGTTTCGCCTAGCAACAGCCGTAACCGAAGATTTAAAAGCGACAGTGCAAGAAAGTCAGCAAGCAGGAATGCAGGTAGTAGCAACCTTACCCGATGCGACTTTAACTTATTGGGAAGTGGACTGGCGAAAACCCAGTCTGATTTTACTGGGAAATGAAGGTGCTGGATTGTCGGCAGATTTAGCAGCGATCGCAGATCGGCAAGTCAGAATTCCTTTGAGTCCTGGGGTGGAATCTTTGAATGTGGCGATCGCAGCCGCTTTAATGTTGTACGAAGCTCAACGGCAACTAATTTGCCAATAATGAATTTTAACTTTTTACCCCAATTGGGTTTTTGTTTTTTCTTCGAGATATTGTTCAATATCAGCAACTGCGTCCTCAAGAGCCGCTAAATCAATATCTATCAAGTCTTCGTCGAGTTCTACTTCCGTGAAATTACTAGTATGCAGTTGGGGGATCTCTTCTTCCTCAATTGAAATTTCTTGTAAGATATCCTCCAACTGTTCGAGGGATTGTTGAAACACTTGATCAGCGGCGCGGCGCTGTTCTGGCTGACTTTGCTCCATAATATTAGCTTGAAAATCCTGATTTACTGACTTAATTTTGATTCTAGTTCCTACAGATTTAAATTTTGCACTTATAACATCATAGTTGTGTGCTGTATCAACTCTAGCAGTGGTTATCAAGAATATCGATAGCTGTCTCCAATTCAGAAGAGGCAGGAGTCAGAATTCAGAATTGCTTATTTATTACTCTACCGATAAAGGGATAGAGTAATAAGCAAGGAAAAAGATTCAGTTTCACTATCACCCAGTCGTACAGAATTTATTCTGACTCCTGAGTTCTGAATTCTTCTTCATAAAACAGGTCTAATACTTAATTTGATAGACTATCCTAAATTTGAAATTATAAAAACTGGTAGCTCAGGGCTGATAACTAACTATGAGTGAAGCCTTATTCTGTATCGAAAATCTGCGAGTTGCCTATCCTGCGCGGAGTGGAGAAGAAGCAAGCTGGGCGGTTGATGATGTATCTTTCACCTTGAAACCAGGTGAAAGAATGGGATTGGTGGGAGAGTCAGGTTGTGGTAAATCAACTATCGGACGGGCAGTAATGCGTTTACTACCAGCCTCTAGTCGTGTTGAGGGACGGGTGACATTTCAAGGACAATCGGTGTTTGACTTGACACCTAACCAGTTGCGGAAATTTCGGGGAGAGGCGATCGCCTTAGTTTTTCAAGATCCTATGACACGCCTCGATCCGCTAATGACCATTGGTAAGCATTGTATTGAAACCCTCCAGGCGCACTCACCACAATTATCAACGCGGGAAGCCAAAGAAAAAGCACTTGCTACTTTGGCAAAGGTGAATATTCCAGTCAGTCGCTGGAATCAGTATCCCCATGAGTTTAGCGGTGGAATGCGACAACGGGTAGCGATCGCTTTAGCTTTACTCCTCAATCCCAAGTTAATTGTTGCCGATGAACCCACCACCAGTTTAGATGTCACCGTCTCCGCGCAGATATTGACAGAATTAACTCGCCTGTGCGGTGAAGAAAACATGGGATTGTTGCTGATTTCTCATGATTTAGCAATGGTGGCTGAGTATTGCGATCGCATTGGCGTGATGTACAACGGCAAAATGGTCGAAATGGGTGCTACAGAAACCGTATTTCGGCAACCTCAACATGAATACACGCGATCGCTCTTAAAAGCAGCTTTACATATTCAAGCAGTAAATGATAGTGGAGAATTGATAATTGCCAATGACGGAGAAAAGGAATTACCGATTATTAATCAGCAATCCCCAATTTTGAGTGTTACAGAACTTAAGCAACACTACACCATCGAACCTAACTTTATCGAACGACTGCTTAACACACAAGCGCAGACAATTAAAGCAGTAGATGGAATTAACTTGGATCTTTATCCAGGAGAAATTCTCGGTTTAGTCGGCGAATCAGGTTGTGGCAAAAGTACACTATCACGAACAATCTTGCAACTAATTCGTCCCACTAGTGGCAAAGTTGAGTTTTTGGGACAGGATTTAACTAAACTGTCGCGTCAAGAAATTCGTTCTTCACGGCGACAAATACAAATGATCTTTCAAGATCCTCATGCTTGTCTCAATCCAGCGATGACAGTGGGACAGAGTATCGCCGATCCTTTATTTATCCACAATTTAGCCAATCCTGCTAAAGCAAAAGAACAGGTTTTGTGGATGCTAAATAAAGTTGGGTTAACACCGCCAGAAGTGTATTATGAGCGTTATCCGTCAGATTTGTCTGGTGGACAACAGCAAAGAGTAGCGATCGCTCGTGCTTTGATTACTCACCCTAAACTCTTAATCTGCGACGAACCCGTAAGTATGTTAGATGCCAGCGTGCAGTCGCAAGTGCTAGATTTGATGTTGCAATTAAAGGAAGAGTTTGAGTTAACTTATCTATTCATCACTCACGATCTTTGGTTAGCTCGATTTTTGTGCGATCGTATTGCCGTAATGAATGGCGGTAAAATTGTCGAACTCGGTCTTACAAAAAAGATTTTTGCCAATCCTCAGCATCCTTATACTAAAACCTTACTAGCTGCTGCTCCGTTACTAGCACGCGCTTAACTAAATAAAATTAGGAGTTAGAAGTTTTAAACTCCTAATTCTCTTCCCTGCCCTCAAGTAATTTAGTTGCTTCTCCAGTCGATCCATATAGCTCAACAAACCTTTTAAACAGCAACGTACTCTCGTGATTTGAAGTCCTACTTAAGTTGAATAAACGCTCTATATTTTTCTCAGCTAAAGCTCTTAGATACGGCAAATCTTCAAAAAGTGTCAAACAAGAAGCAAAATGCAATATTAATTGTAATAATGGCTTTGGCCACTCTAAGTCACTATAAATATCTATAAACAACTGATGTTCTGAGTCAGTTAAAGGGAAAGCATTAAATATCACAATTATCCTTTTGTGATTATAGACTGGAATACTCAGTTCAACAGTGTAGGGAGTATGTAATATTAAATCCACCTCCACAGTTGGCTGCCGCCAAATTCTCAAAGGATTAGCTGGTGAATCTAATATCGTTTGAAATGTGATTTTACCACCAACATTTGTAGTTTGGAACTGGCTGATATTAATAATTTTAAGATTATTAAGGCTAAATCTATGAACTGTTTCTAAATGTTTTAAGTTCAATAGATGATAAATTTGGCAAATATAGGGGAAAGGTAAAATATACTCCTGGCTAATCATGTGTAGCTTTCTTATTTGAAGCTTGTCAGCTTGAGTACGAGCGAGATATTCTTGATATTGGCTGGGGTCTAAATCATTGCTATTGAAGCTTTCTTCTGGCTTTAAATATAGCCAACTCATAAAAAAGAAAGAGGCTGTAAATAGCTGAAATATTTCTATAGCAGATAAAGAACCATCGGCAAATACAGCTATACTTCTATCGGTTATCCCGAAAAGCCAAGATGGAATACCAAAAAGCCAAATGCTATTTTTTATTTTATCTATAAAAAGCGCTATTTCGACAATATTTGGAATATTACTATCTTGATTTTTTAAACAATTAATAGACATAATAGGTTCACTTAATTTTAATCTATAGATTTGATGCTTATGCGTATGCTTATATTTATATTGAATATTGATTAATTTTAAGGACTTATTTATGGTGATAACCTCTATCTTTAGTTATATATGAAACTTGTACTGATTAATACGAACTTAAAATCAGCTTTTGTAAATATGACTGCAAAATAGAATTTAGTGTTAGACATGAGCCTAAATTCTATATGTATACAAACATAATTGAATTATCTGTAAGTCTTGCTGATAAAGGATTTAGATGTTTTCAGAGGATAAAAGCTTATAGTAAAAACGTTGCTAAAACATTTATGTCCACTGAATTTTAAAAAACAAATTATCTCAATATTACAAAATTGCTATATAAATATTCAGAAAAAAGATTTGATTTTTCCTGACATAATAGAACTATCTATTTCTTTAGGATGAATGCTGAACGATGCGTTAGGAATAAAAACTTAGAATTTAAAAGTAAGGAGTTATAAAGTCTCTCTGTTACAAAAAATACAGTAGGTAGTGCGTTTGAATTTTCCTCTAGTTATAGCGACGGTGGTGTCTTTCGTAGTGGTCTATCGCATACTTGCTAGTAGAGTTAACAATTATCTGATGTAAGGTACGAGTCCCCTACCTGGTAAAGTATCTGTGACAATCACGATAGAATCCGTAGAATTGCTACTGTTAACACTGTATTATTTTTAAATATTTTCTGAAGATTTTTTCCGAGACAGTATCAATGACTATTCGCCATGCGACTGAAACTGACTTGCCTGCAATTGTGGCAATTTACAACACTGCAATTCCCAGCCGCATGGCAACCGCTGACTTAGAACCAGTATCAGTGGAAAGTCGCCTTGCTTGGTTTAAGGGGCGATCGCCTTCGCAACGTCCACTTTGGGTAATTGAAGTAGACGGAGTAATCGCTGGATGGCTTAGTTTCCAATCCTTTTATGGGCGACCCGCCTATAGTAAGACTGCCGAAATTAGTATTTACATAGCCCCTAGCTTTCATCGGTGTGGTTTAGGACGGCAACTCTTAGCACAAGCAATTAGCGAAAGTCCTAGTTTGGGACTAAAAAGCCTAGTCTGCTTCATTTTTGCCCACAATCAACCCAGTTTAAAACTCTTTGAAACATTTGGTTTTCAGCGCTGGGGACATTTACCTAACATTGCCGAACTTGACAGCGTTGAACGGGACTTAGTGATCATGGGACTGCGAATTAGTAAACCTGTTGTTTAAAGCGATCGCTATTTTCTGAGACTTGTAAATTAAATTCGCTCACAATTGGTCTAAATTAATTCCCCGTTCTTGTAATAAAGCACGGAGAGCTTCTAACTGCGCCTCAGCTTGCTCTGCTCGTTGTCTTTCTTGCTGTCGTTGTTGATCTAGTTCCAAAAAGGTTAGAAAGCGATCGCCATCAGGACGATAAATTTGCAGTTCTTCCTCAGTCAACTCAAAACGCACCCCCAATCGAGGACTGACCCAACCAACCATTTGGTCAATCACTTCTAATCTTGAGTTCCGTCGCTGCCAGCCTGTCAAGTCAACCACATCAGGTTCATACAGATAATATTCTTCCACACCGTAGCGCTCATAAAACTCTAATTTTTTCGCCATTTTAGAGATTCGGTTTCCAGGCGACCAAATCTCAAATACCACCTGTGGGGGAATGTTGTCTTCAAGCCACTGTTGATAAGAACCTCGGTATCCTTTTGGTCTACCAAATACTACCATCACATCAGGAGCTTGGCAGAGCTTGTTATCATCTTCCACCGAATACCACAATAAATCTCCAGCGACAAACACATTTGGGTCATTGCCAAATAGCAGTTCTAAATTATTTTTAATCCAGACAATTAATTCAAACTGCTTAGTATTGTCTGCCATTGGCTGTCCATCACTGTCAGGGTAAATAATGCCTTTTTGGGTGGAACATGGTAACTGTGTAAACATTGCAATGATTCTCAGGTAATTCTTAGAGGATGAGTTAGCGATCGCTTTTTTCACGCTCTTCTTATTTCATATCGTAGTCTAAGAAAAATCCACTATTTAGTCGGTGTAGTCATTTGGTTATAATTTATTACTACAAATAAAAAAATGTGCGATCGCACATTTTTTATCTGCTATTGTTAGTTTTTAAAATTATTTCCTAGTCTCATCTCTTCATACTGAGTAGATTTAGGTTCATTGTATACCATTTCTCTAGCCCAATGTTCGCAGTTGTAACTCAGTAAATTCCAAAGAGGATCTTTTGCACTGAGAATTTTTTCTCTAGACTTTTGAATACGCGCCTCAATTTGAATGTCTGAAGCTTTTTCAGGATGTTCTTTTTCAGGACGTTCTTTAAACAGCCAGTCTGGTGTGTAGTGAGCTAAATGAACATATCCGATTCCTACCCTGACAATTTTACCTTCTGGCCTAACCGTCTCACCTGTGAAAAAGTGTGCAACTCTGTAACCATTTGGGGTCGCTCTAACAACGCCATAGTGTTCGTAATCTCTATCCTTCTCATCCTTACACAGGTAGACAACTAAATCATTGGGACGTATTACATTGCCTTTATTGTCACAAATATCAGGCTCTCTATCCAGAAGTATTATTAGCTGTGAAAGTCGTGCTAATTGGGTATCTATAATTTTCAGCAAAGGGTCTGACCACTTAGAGTTGTAATCATTGACACACTTTTGGATTTCTTGATATTTCTCTATTACCCAGTTCTGATGTTTTTGCAATCTGTGAACTGCTTGGAAATGCCAATCAGTGTTAACTGTATCAAAATTACTATCAAATTCTATCTCTAGAATTTCAGCAATAGCTTGGCAAGTTTTAATAATACTTTGGTCTTTTGTATGTCTGCATATTTGACCAATTGCCTTCTTTACAGTCTCACCGTCGTATAAACGATCCTGCAATTCAGCAAACAACCGAAGGATTTTAGAAGGATTTGGTTTCATTGATGTTAACCTTGGGCTTCGAGTTCGTAGTTTCCTGCTTT
>JBGTMK010000046.1:0-3108 GCA_041743605.1 Nostoc sp. | reverse complement strand
ATCAAGCTCAAACTTTAAAGGACTGCGAATATGGTTAATGATTTTCAGTGGTATATCTGCAATCGATGGAAAATAACCCAGTCTTTGGAACGATTTTAAGATGACCAGCAGATTTAAAATATTACTTTCGCCCTTAGCTGTACTGTAAGCGAAAGCAATTTCTGAAGGTGTTGGGGTATAAATCTCGGTAAGTTCTTTGGTAGTAAATTGGCGCTTAAATCTAGGGTAAGCGGTACGTTCTATAGATGTCACTATCAGTAAATGTGTATGATTTGGAACTTCAAAAGATATGTATCACCAACAAACCACTGCGTCAGGAGTTTATGTATAAAAACATTACCAAAAAGGACTGTTTATGGGCAAGTGTTTAACATGGAATGTGTGGGGAGTTGATTGTGTCGTAGCCAATCTCAAAGTACCCAATTACCTTTTATGGGCAAGTTGGTTTTTATGACTCATACTGCTCCACCCAAAAAAGTCACAAACCTAGAGAAACGCACACGAGAATATCTGCTACCCAATGAAGTCGAAGCCATGATTAAAGCCGCTTCATCAACAGGGCGGCATGGTCACAGAGATTCGACTTTAATTTTACTTGCTTATCGTCACGCTCTACGTGTATCAGAATTGGTAGCACTGCGATGGGAGCAGGTAGATTTTTCTAGTGGCACAATTCATATCAATCGACTCAAGCATGGTATCAGTTCAACGCATCCTTTACGTGCCAGAGAGTTAAGGTGGCTACGACTTCTACAACGAGAATATCCTCACTCCCCTTATTTGTTTGTTTCTGAACGTGGTACTCCGATGGCTGCTGCCACCGCCTTTAACATTATTAGTCGTGCTGGCACTCTTGCTGGTTTAGCTTTATCGGTACATCCGCATATGTTACGTCATGCCTGCGGGTTTTATCTGGCTTCTCATGGCCATGACACTAGAGCTATTCAGGCTTATCTGGGACACAAGAATATTCAACACACTATTCGCTATACAGAGCTATCAAGCGATCGCTTCAAAAATTTCTGGCTCGACTGAACCTAAAATCAATGATTTCCACCTGATTTCTTTACAAAACTTTACAACGTGTCCCATTTTGCACGTATCTCGGCGGCCACCCTATTTAAGGGCGTGGTCAATTGGAATTTAATCAAGACTCATTGGTATGACATGATACGTGTAGTACTGTCAATTAAGGCAGGTAAGGTGATGCCCTCGACGCTTCTACGTAAGTTGGGTAGTTATAGTAAGAAAAATCGACTTTATCAAGCTTTTCTTGAGTTGGGTAAGGTAGTACGGACTATGTTTTTGCTCGACTATGTTTCTAATGTGGCTCTTCGGCATGAGATTACAGCGATAACCAATATTGTGGAGATGTACAATGCTTTTCTTGACTGGGTGTTTTTCGGTAAGTTGGGAGCGATTACTGAAAATGATCCTATTGAGCGGGAAAAGCGACTAAAGTATCTTGATTTGGTAGCAAGCGCAGTTATTTCACAGAATACGGTTGATATGTCGTTGGCTATCCAAACGTTAATGTCACAGGGAGAATTGATTCCTATGCGACACCTTGCAGCAATGAGTCCATACATAACAAGACATATCAAAAGATACGGTGACTATGTGGTGAATTTACATAATATTCCCCAACCATTGGAAGCTGCTATTAATCTGCCACCAGAAATCTTTGAAACGTAGATATAGCAACGGTTTCCAGACCATATTGCAGGTTTTTACACGTATCTCGGCTCAATACCGCATTGACTCCCAAAACCATTGATATGGCTTGCTTGTGGCAACTAAAGTAAGAAATTCAGTCCTAGAGTTTCTTACTTTTGGGGTTACTTTAGCTCCTTTCAAGTATTCTCACCGTTTTTCTGGCTACTCATCCATCTGGATACCCAGATTTTTGACTTGCTCTAACGCCTCTACTGCGCCAACTTCATCAACTATTCGGATAAATGCATTAGCTAATTCTTCTAACAAGTCGCTCCTATCCACCTCTACCCCCTCGTCTGCCAAGTCCATCAGCACTCGATTAATCTGCCTGCTCAATTTTTTAGGAATGCGAAAAGTAGTTTGGGTATAGTCGGGATTCTCACGCTTGGCTAATTTATCTTTATCCTTTAACTGTTTAGATGACCGGGTTACTGGCTGTTGAGGTTCTTGGGTGGTTGAATTTTCAGGTAACTGGGTTTTTAACTGTTCAAATAGTTGGCTTTCTGGGTATCCAGATAGTTGGGTTGCTAAATTTTCAGGTGGTTGACTTTTCACCTGTTCAGATAACTGGCTTGAGGATTCTTCGATTACTTGAGTATCTAGCTGTTCAGATGGCTGAATTTTTGGGTATCCAGGTAGTTGGGTATTTTTTTGGGCTGCTCCTAAGACCTCACTAAATCGGCTCACCCTTTTATTGCTTGAATCACTTCGTTTTTTATTTCCGTCCAATCCCGCCATGCTACTTTACCCCCTCGAACCTTATAAACAGGAACTCCACTAGTCACCGCATCCTTGTAAGCTTTGTAAAATCGAATCCCACGACTGAAAACAGGATAACCTTGTGTTAAGAGTGCTGACATCGCCTCCTCACCATCCCTTTGAGGCGGCGGCGGAATCATTGTAAGTAAGACTTTCCAGTTTGTATCTGGTGGTAAAGATTTAGCCATGAGTGCCATTGCGTCCATGCCCAAGAGGTCTGGTGGAGTCGGAACAATGAGTAGATCACACCCTCTTGCTAAATCCTCAACTTCCACATCATTAGGACGGGCGGGAGTGTCAAATATTATGAACTCAAACTTCTGCGATCGCATCAACTTTGCTGCTTCCTTTTCTCCGCAGACCTGAAACGGTAGCCCCCCAGGTCTGGCCCAAGTGGTTGCTGAACGGTTCGGATCGGCATCAATAACTAAGGTTGCCCCATCATCACAAAACAGTGAGGCGAGGCAGATAGCTGAAGTTGTTTTCGACACCCCGCCCTTAAATGAGCTAAGAGAGATGATTGGCATAATCTCTCCTTATAAAAGATGGAAAAATCATATCGCACTTACACACATTTAATTTGGATGTATGAATGTTTGGGTATCCAGGTATTTATATAGCCGGAAACAAGAA
>JBGTMK010000045.1:0-1848 GCA_041743605.1 Nostoc sp. | reverse complement strand
ATACTTTGTAGTTGATATTACTATTTGTTGGGGGTCTGATGGCTATGCTTTTTTTCTGCTCGTCACTATAAACAAGATTAATCATTCATTTATTCGCGAGTGAGACTCGCGAACTATTTTCTTTTTGTCCAAAGTCCAATAATTTTATGTTTTCTAAAGTTTCTGTCATGGTTTTGTTCTCTTAGAAAAGTTGAATGGGATGAAGTTATTGCCGTTTAACTGCGATAAATGAGTTTTTCCGGTGGAATTTCGGGAATTGTTTGTTGATTACGATGTAAATCGCCGTAAAGATTCATGTATTCAACTTCAGCAGTCGTTAACTTACCTTCCTGAACACCTGCGATCGCCGCATCAATTTCTTCGCGCTTAGTCAAACCTGTTAAGCAAACATCAACACAGTTCTGTGTTAACGAGTATCGGTATAAGTCAGGAACAGTAGGTCGCCAACATTTTTCAGGTAAACTACTCGGAACATCCCAAAGTGCGCCTGAGTGAGAACCTGTAGACTTGAAGGTAACAATACCTGGTCGAGATCGGTCTTGTACTTCCAATTGATTAAATATTCGACTTTGAGCAGACCGATGAGCAACATTATGTCTAACCATCACCACATCTAATAAGTCGCTATGCAAGGACTGTTGCGCTAAATTAATATCGTGGAACGAAGCACCAATATAGCGGACGGCTCCCATTTTTTTGAGTCTTTCGGAAGCACCAAACATTCTTTCAATGGTGCGCTGATAGACAGAATTAGTACCTCTTAAATCAGGAGAAAGCTGCAAGCAATTATGTAAAGCTGCCCCATCATTTGAACCAATCCAGCCCCAGAACAACACATCAATATAATCAATATTTAGCTCTACGAATTGATCTAATAAAGCAGCTAGCGCCATTTCTGGACTTTTGATATAAGTCACGGTTGCGAGTACCACTTTCTCTCGAACTGAGGAGCGACGGCTACACATCTGGCGCAGCGCCCCAGACATGGAACTGTAAATATAGTGGTGCAAATCGCTAGAGTAAAAAAAGTAGTTAATTCCACGCTCAAAAGCGTAAAGGGTATCTTCACTTGAGATGCTACCACCACCACCCAAGCCGAGACAGCTGACTGTTAAATCAGTTCGTCCTAGTTTGCGGTAAAACGCTAAGTCAGACTCTGGGAATTTATTTGTGACATGACTAACTTTGCTGGTTGAGGCTACTTGAGGCGATGCAAGATCGGTTAGTTTCATTGGTCTAACGGGGTGTATATGTCTTCCGAGTTGGCATTCAGATAAGAATGTTGCCAGTCAATTCCTAGCAGCGAGAAGTGCTGATAGATAGATTCCATCCGTTTGTGAGGCGATTCATCACCTTTTTGCCGCGCTTCTAGCAAGCCATTGGCAACAATTTGACAGCGATTCATCCCAAAACTCTCTACAGCAGCAAATTTACAATCTGGTTCTTCTGCTAGAGCAATTCCAGGGGCAAGTAATTTTGTAAATAAAGGTATTTCTGTGCGGAAATGCGATCGCTTTTCTGCATAAACGCTTTTTAGAACTTGCCAGATTGCTTGATAATTACTTTTCTCAAAATAAAGAACTCCACTGTCATAGCGTCCGTAATCAGAAGGGTTGTATAGCACTTTAAAAGTGAAGGGTATTCTGATTTGGTTTAATTGTTGCGTCAGGCTTTCCATGACAGCAACTGCACCTTCATGTGTCAAGTTCAAGTAAACTCTGACTGTTTGAGGATGAGTGTCTGGTCCAGCATCGCTTACGGCCATGTAAAATCCGTTTTGAATTAAATTACGAGGCATACGGATAGCGACTAAGTTGCCTACAGATGCAGATTGTTCGGCGGGTTGTA
>JBGTMK010000044.1:0-3976 GCA_041743605.1 Nostoc sp. | reverse complement strand
TGGGTGTTGTTCACCCGCCAGGGATTGTAAATCCCTGACTAATTGCTCAAGTCTACTGAAGTAGACTGAAAATTTTTGCGCTATTTAGTCCTCTTCAGAGGACTTTAGCTATGAGACAGGGATTTACAATCCCTGGCGGACGTGCTGGCGGACGTGCTTGACACCAGTGGCTTCTTGCCCGTCCCTTGTATTTCAGGGCGGGCGAGACGCCCACCCTACAAGAATCATCTCTTGATTCAGCAACGCCGTATTTTTAATATTATTTCCTAGTCCCCAGTCCCTAGTCCCCAGTCCCTTTGGAGTCTAAAAAAAATAAGTATCTAGATTTGATTATAATTACTGAAAACATCCATCTTTTCGCCAGAAGTGATTGAATCATAATTGAAGTTAGCAAAACCCGAACCTTAAATCAGAAAATAGTTATTAGGCGTATGGTAGGGGATCTAAATCAGTTCCCAGTTCCCAGTGTTCACTGATAACTGTGTACTGGGGGCTTAAACCCAGCAACGAAACTGACAACTGATAACTGATAACTGTTAAAGGGGTTGCGCTGATTGTCGGTCAAGTTGAGAATAAATAGGCGAAGCACACGGGGAAACTAAGGTGAGTCAAGAATTTGATTACGATTTAGTAATTATCGGCGCTGGTGTAGGCGGACATGGCGCAGCCTTACACGCCGTAAGTTGCGGTTTGAAAACAGCGATTATTGAAGCTGCTGATATGGGAGGAACCTGTGTTAATCGGGGTTGTATTCCTTCTAAGGCGCTGCTGGCGGCATCTGGACGTGTGCGGGAGTTACGTGATGCCCACCACCTCAAGTCGTTGGGAATTCAAGTTGGAAGCGTGGAATTTGATCGCCAAGCGATCGCTAACCATGCTGGTAATCTCGTCTCGAAAATTCAAGGCGACTTAACCAACAGCCTCAAACGTCTAGGAGTCGATATCATCAGGGGTTGGGGAAAAATTGCTGGGGCGCAAAAAGTCTCTGTCACCGGAGACGGTGGTGAAAAAACCATCACAGCCAAAGACATCATTCTTTCCCCCGGTTCAATTCCTTTTGTGCCTCCAGGAATTGAAGTAGACGGCAAAACTGTCTTTACCAGCGATCAAGGTGTCAAGTTAGAGTCGTTACCAGATTGGGTGGCGATTATTGGTAGTGGTTACATCGGCTTAGAATTTTCTGATATTTACTCAGCTTTGGGTTGTGAAATCACCTTGATTGAAGCCCTAGATCAGTTAATGCCAGGATTTGACCGCGATATTGCCAAACTTGCTGAACGGGTGCTGATTACTCCCCGCGATATTGAAACGAAAGTGGGGATATACGCCAAAAAAGTCACTCCTGGTTCACCTGTGGTGATTGAGTTAGCAGATTTCAAAACCAAAGAAGATGTAGATGTCATCGAAGTAGATGCTTGCTTGGTGGCTACGGGACGCATCCCAGCGACCAAAAATCTTGGTTTAGAGTCTGTGGGTGTAGAAGTTGATCGGCGGAACTTTATCCCAGTTGACGATCGCATGGCCGTTCTGTCATCTGGTGAAGTAGTGCCGCATCTGTGGGCAATTGGCGACGCGAATGGGAAGATGATGTTAGCACATGCGGCTTCTGCTCAAGGCATCATTGCGGTAGAAAATATAGTTGGGAGGGAAAGAATAGTAGACTATCGCAGCATCCCCGCAGCAGCATTTACCCACCCAGAAGTTAGCTATGTGGGCTTAACAGAAACCGCAGCTAAGGAGTTGGGACAAACCGAAGGGTTTGAAATTGCCACAAGTAAGAGTTACTTCAAAGGGAATTCCAAAGCGTTGGCAGAAAATGAAGCCGACGGTATTGCCAAGGTGATATATCGCAAAGATACAGGAGAAGTCTTAGGCGTCCACATTTTTGGACTGCACGCCTCAGACTTAATTCATGAAGCATCAGCTGCGATCGCAAACCGTCAATCTGTCCAAAGCCTCGCACATCTAGTTCACGCCCACCCGACACTCTCAGAAGTCCTGGACGAAGCTTATAAACGAGCCATTTAGTCATTTGTCCTTTGTCATTTGTCCTTTGCTAATAAACAAGGACAAATGACCATTGACAAATGACCACTGACCAATGACTAATGACAAATTATGCAAATTCGCCGCCGTTCACCTAACCCAGCTATTGATGTATCTATATTGCGTTATCAGGCTGTCGTGCCTGATGCCGCGCCAAACAACATTTTGGAGGAAATTGTTTGGCAGAAAGAAGTAGAATATGACCAAATGCGGGAAAAGGTTCCTTTGCAGCAATTGCTGAAACAGGTACTTACCGCGCCGCCAACCCGTGATTTTGTCGCCGCCTTGCGCCAAGGTAAGACGAATCCAGCATTGATTGCCGAAGTCAAAAAAGCTTCACCTAGCAAAGGCGTTCTACGAGAAGATTTTGACCCCGTAGCGATCGCCCAATCTTATCAGCAAGGTGGTGCCAGTTGTCTTTCTGTACTGACGGATGTCAAGTTCTTTCAAGGTAGTTTTGATAACTTAGCAAAGGTTCGGGCTGCCGTAGATTTGCCCCTACTGTGCAAAGAATTTATCGTTTACGCTTACCAAATATACTTGGCGCGAGTTCAGGGTGCAGATGCTATTTTGTTGATTGCAGCTATTCTGGGCGATCAAGATTTGAAATACTTCCTCAAAATTGCTAACAATCTAAAAATGGCAGCCTTGATTGAAGTCCATAGTTTGGTAGAACTTGACCGTGTGTTAGCCTTAGATGGGGTCTCCTTGATAGGAATCAATAATCGTAATTTAGAAGATTTCTCTGTTGATCTGCAAACCACTTGCGAACTTTTGGCTGCAAGAGGTAGCCAATTGCAAGAAAAAAACATCCTTGTTGTCAGCGAGTCAGGACTACACAACCCAGAAGATTTGAGTTTGGTGCTTACAGCAGGTGCATCCGCTGTACTCATTGGAGAATCTTTGGTAAAACAACCAGATCCTGGCTCTGCGATCGGCCATATATTACCGAGAAATTTCTGAAAGAAATTCCTCCCCTGCGCTAAAAGGTGCAGGGGAACTGCACATAATAGTTAGGCAATTGGGCACACTATCGGTAAGCATACAGCAATTTGCCATCAACTATCATCAATATCTTTGCCAAATCTTCATTGCTAATCAAATCAAAGCCATAAGCAACTAGTTATTTAGTATGTAACAATTTATTAATAAGAGACAAATTCTGACTAATACAAAATCCCAAATATGAAATCAAAATTTAATTTCATGGAGCAAATTCCTCTACCTTCGCCTATTCACTACGAACTTATACTTCAACTCTTAGAAAGACAAACCATGTTAGCAGTAAATGATAACCCAGATTTACGGCATCAGGTGAATCAGTTAATTATTACTCTCCGTAAAGCTGCTGTGCAGCAAAAGCGACTAGAAGAAATTTGCGAGTTTTCCTCTGTAACTATCGATCACCGATGGTCGATCAACCACCATAATGATAGTAAAGTTGTTGTCCCTGATTAAAGCTGATACCTTAATATCTCAACCTCAACTTTGGCATTTTTTAAGTTACCTTCCCATCATTAGAAAGTATCGCTGTGTATTAAAAAGGTCAGTACTCAAGGTTTCCGCCGCACTTGCTTGACTCAATTGTACGGTTTGGGGGTGTTATTTTAAACGAGCTAGATAGATTTCCCTTACAAAACTTTCTCTGCTTTGTAAAAATATCTAGTAATTCTAGAGGAAGATTTGAAATCGACAATCTTAAACGATCAGACTTTAGTTAATATAGATTTTACCTTAATGAGCTAGTTTTCTCAAGTTATACATAGTTGTTGTTTCTTTAACTACTAACTGGGAGCATCCCAGTTTTTATTCTTCAAAAAAATGTAAAAAAAGTATGAGAAGGTAAGGGAGTAACCCACGCGATCTCTTCCATAGGAGCAGTTATGACTGAAGAAGAAAACCAACTTGTAATCGAACACGCTCGTGCGAT
>JBGTMK010000043.1:0-2555 GCA_041743605.1 Nostoc sp. | reverse complement strand
ACTTTCGGTACCTGGCCGTTATCGCGATCGCCAAGATAGTGTCTTGAGTCGCTTACGTCATCTGTTACCGGATGGCATGGCACTTGTATCTGTGCATCGCCTAGATCAGGAAACATCTGGAATTTTGTTGTTAGCACGCGATCGCCAAACTCATCGGCAACTCAGCCAGCAGTTTCAGCAACGCCAAGTTCACAAGGTTTATGAAGCCATACTTGCCGGTGCTGTGAAAGTTGACCAAGGTGTGATTGACTTGCCATTGTGGGGAGATCCTGAAAATCGCCCTAAGCAAAAAGTTGATTGGCAACACGGTAAACCCAGCTTGACACACTTCCAGATAATGGCAAGGGAAGAAGACTATACCCGCATAGAATTTACGCCGCTAACAGGACGCACTCATCAGTTAAGAGTTCATGCAGCTGATACACGAGGACTTGGGGTAACTATTTTAGGCGATCGTCTTTATGGATGCTGTGCAGTTACTAGTCGGTTACATCTGCACGCCAGAGAACTTCGCTTCGAGCATCCGCAGTTAGAAAAAAACTTTCATTTACAAGCAATTACGCCCTTTTGAAAAAGGGACTGGGGGCTGGGAAAATTGAAGGAGGCAGAGAGTTAATTCTGCTGCCGCCGTTCCTGCATTTCTTGACTAGAAATCATACTACTGACTCTCTCTACATCTGCCATCATCAAAACTGCTCCTTGCATTTCCATGCCAAGGAGCGGAGTTATTGCCAAGTAACATTTTATTTGCCTACCCCGACGATTAGTAGCATCGAAGATCATTTCTTGAAACTGCTTTTTCCCGGATAGGGAATCACGGATGGGCGATCGCAATTGCTCGACGGGTAGCCCTATGTCTAGGCTGAAGATAGACTTTCCGATAACTTCATCAGTCCGCAAGCCCCATAAATCTTCTACCATGTAATTCCAAATAGAAATGTTAAAGCTGCTGTCAATTACTACTATTCCAGTTTGGAGACTTCTGAGAATAGAAATAAGAAAAATGTTTGTGCGATTGAGTTCTGTGGTGCGTTCGCTCAGTTCATTATTAATTGTCTGCAATTCTTCATTAGTAGATTGAAGTTCTTCATTCATCGTCTCCAATTCTTCATTGGTGGATTGCAGTTCTTCGTTGGTAGTTTCTAATTCTTCATTGGTGGATTGTAGTTCTTCGTTGGTAGTTTCTAATTCCTGTTGTGAGCGTTGCAAGGCATCTTGGAGTTGAACATAAGGTGTAACATTATGAAAGGAAATACTGATCCCTAAAAAGCTGGTTTCTGTTTCTTGCAAAGGTGTAATTCGCACATCTAGATATTGGATTTCTGTGTTAGACAAATAGCGCTCTACATTTGTCACAGTGACAGGGCGGCGTTCACTGTAAGCTCGTTCAATTAGCGATCGCAATTCAACTGGTCGATAGGAAAGTTCTAGATCCTGGAAGGGACGAGTTAAATCTTTGGGCGAAATGGCAAACAAATTCCGCGCTTGCTCGTTCACCATTACCAGATTGCCATTGATATCAATGATTATTTGAGCGATTGGTGCTGTGTCAAAACCCATCTCTCGTAGCCGGAGGTGTCGAGACAAACGGCTGCTAGATTCTTCATCTGCTGAATTTGCCATAACTAAGAGGCGATCTCGTAGATTTACTGTCGATACCTTAGTAAATATCCGGTTCTTTAAGTCCAGTGGGCTAAACAGACTAGAATGCATCAATAGCATCTCTGCTTTGCCCAAAAACAAATAGCCATGATCATTCAGTGCAAAATGAAACCGAGCCAGAATTCGCCCTTGAGCCTCAGAATTAAAATACATTAATGTATTGCGGCTGACTAATAAATCTAAACGCGAAATCGGCGCATCCTGAAGCAAATCGTGGCGACCAAAAATCACTGAGCGGCGTAAGTCTTGGCGGAAAACATAACGATTACCGAGAACCTCAAAATATTTCTGCCGCAGTTCATCTGGCACCATTTGAACATCTTTTGCTGAATACACAGCAAGACGTGCCTGGTTGAGAGCATCTTCATCTACATCTGTGGCATAAATTTTTACTCGTTGGCGAAATTCCTCTGCTCCCAATATTTCAGCCATCAACATTGCCAAGGTATAAGCTTCTTCTCCAGAAGCACAGCCAGCGCTCCAGATACGGATTTGGTCAGAATTTTTTTTATTTCTAATCAGATTAGGCAGTATTTGCTCTGCTATGTATTCCCAAGCTGATGGATCTCGAAAAAAAGCAGTGACGTTAATTAGGATAGTGTTGAAAAGATAATTGAATTCATCTGGATAAACTTCTAGATAGTCTTGATACTCTTCAAAGTTTTCTATGGTTAATGACTGCATCCGCTTGCGTACCCGACGTATCAAAGTCGAGCGTTTATAGCCTGTAAAATCAAATCCCCGGCTTTGTCTGAGATAAATCAGTAGATTTTCAAATTTGGGATCTCTTTCTGCGGAAGTCATAGGGTAAGCAGGGGGGGAGTGGAGTTCTGAGCGTCAATCTTTCATTTGTCATTTATCATTGGTCATTGGTCATTGGTCATTGGTCATTT
>JBGTMK010000042.1:0-2251 GCA_041743605.1 Nostoc sp. | reverse complement strand
AGCCCCTGCCAACATCTCTCTCAGTACAGCAGAAATGCAATTGGTGAGTGCTTCCATGCGCGATTTCCGACTGAAAGAAGCCATCGAACCAATTGAATCAGATTACGATTTCATCTTAATAGATTGCCCTCCCAGCTTAGGGCTGTTAAGTTACATTTCGCTTGTAGCTGCCACTCATGTTCTTGTCCCTCTGGAAACTCATTTCAAAGCCTTTGAGGGAACAGGCGAATTACTAAAAACGGTCGCTACAGTACGCAATAAACCCAACCGCAAACTGCAAATAGCCGGGTTTGTGCCTACAAAATACGATGCCCGTAACTCCCAGGACACTCGTACCCTAGCAGCCATCACCGAACAACTCGCCAGCGCCGGAACAGTCTTTGCCCCGATTCCTCGCTCCACTGCTTTTGTTGATGCTTCAGAAGAACGAATGCCCCTAGCTGTGTATGAACCAAAGCACCCATCTGTTGCAATCTTGAAAAAAATAGCCGTTAGCATATAATCCTTAAAATGAGACACACTAAAGCCAGCCAGCCCCTCAAAAGTAAAATTGAAGTACCTTGGGACACTACAGGCATAAACAACGCTGATTCTCAAGTGTCCATGCCATTAGAGCAGATTTCTCTGCCGCCGAATCAACCGCGTCGTTACTTTGACTCCGAGGCATTAAAACAGTTAACTGAATCTATCAAACAGCATGGCATCCTGCAACCCATTTTAGTACGCCCCCTTGATGGCTCAAAACACGAATTAGTAGCAGGAGAGCGCCGCTATCGTGCTGCCTTAAGTATTGGGCTGAAAGTTGTCCCTGTCGTCATTAGAGAGTTAGACGACAACGCAGCTTTTCAATTTGCACTTATAGAAAACTTACTTCGAGAAGACCTGAATCCAGTTGAAGAAACTGAAGGCATACTGCAACTGCTGGCTCTCAAGCTAGGTCGAAGTATTGAGGAAATTCCGCCATTCCTGCGCCGCTTGCAACACGAACGCAAAGAAGCGGCCAATTCTTCCAATAACGTTATTGGAAGACAGAAAACAGCCTCAGATGATGCGAGTTCGGATGATGTTGTCAAAGATGAATCCGAGAAATTAGATGATGACAATAATGTTATTGTCAAGGATGAAGATAAGAATTTAGATGTTTCCAATAACGTTATTGGAAACGATGAAACTCATGGCTCAACCCCAGTAAATCCAGACCTAAAAATTGTTGAAGAAGTGTTTGATGGCTTGGGTTTAATGACTTGGGAATCATTTGCCAACAACCGTCTGCCACTGCTAAACCTCCCAGAAGACATCCTTGAGGCACTACGCTTTGGCTCCCTTGAGTACACCAAAGCCAAAGCGATCGCCCAGATTCAGAATTTAGATGAGCGCATTGCCTTTTTAGAACAAGCTATTGCCCAAAACTGGTCTTTAAGCGAAATCAAACAACGTATCAGTGAGAAGAAAACTTCAACTACTAACCCTCAAGCAGAGTCCAACGATTACAAAGAGCGCTTTACTGCTGCGACTACCAAACTAAGAAAATCACGCATTTGGTCAGACCCGAAGAAGCGCAAACAGATCGAAAAACTGCTGGCACAACTGGAGACGCTGACAAATGTTGAGTAACCTTACATACCAAAACCAGGACGTAGAAGGCAAAAGGCTCAAATATTTTTTATACTAAGCTTTAGTGCCTTTCATTGATGTTTAAGTGACCATGCTAGAGTCAGAAAAACTTATCCAGATAGTACAAGCTTGGTTAGGCTATATCAGGTTAGAAGAACTGACTCAAGCTGAGGTTGAGCGTTCTTCAGATATTTATTCAAAAGTAGTAGATAAGGGAGTGCAGCTTGTTGGCAACAAGCTACTGTTAGATAGCGAAGTATTTACGCAATTCCAGCAACAGCAGCAAGCAGCTAAAAGAGGGAACAAAAATGATGTTCAGATGGCTGTTGCTTTCCCACAAATCTATATGATCAACGGCAAGGGCAAAGACCAAAAGCTGAAATACTTACCTCTGTTCACCATCGATATTTCACCCATCTTTAAAGGTAATTACCGCAAAACTGGCTGGGACTTGACCGAATACGAGTTTCAGCCAGTGGTTGTTAATTTGATGCGGCTGTACAGGCTAGAGGAGGAGCAAGCCGAATCACTGATTGTTGCTTCAGGAATTGGAAAATTTTTAGAAGATACATTTAAAGGAAGATTCCCAACGCTTAGAGACTTTCTTGAACTGGTAGATTTTCCCGAAGGAAACTAC
>JBGTMK010000041.1:0-5077 GCA_041743605.1 Nostoc sp. | reverse complement strand
CCCTTATATGGAAGATGCTGCTCAAGGGAGGGCAACTAGTCTTGAAAACTAGAGCAGGGTAATACCTGGGGGTTCAATTCCTCCATCTTCCGCCTTCCACCTGAAGCCGAAAAGTGAGGCGCTGTGCTGATAACACAGATATAGGAGGGGCAGTACCTCCCAGATGGATTTTTCAATAAGGATTTTGAGAAGCAGTGCAAGCCATACATAGACGCGCAGTGGCTTGTCAACAAGCATCGCCACATTCAGCTTTTACTGGACTGCGTAGTTTACCGCCGTAGGCATCGCCTTTAAGTCACATAGTCAAAAACTCAAATATCTAAAAATTTAATTTTTCAAGTTTTTGAATATCTGAAATTTCAGGTACGCAAATTTAGCCATTGCTCTAGCAAATCTTGAACAAGTTCGCTAAACTCCCGCTTTTCGCCATTCTGACTGTCCTTTAACAGTTCAATTTTGACTGCTGTGTGAGTATTTCTTTTAATGTAAGCAGTTACCTGCTCATAGTCAGGGTCAGAGCGTTTGGCTTTGGGTCGTCCCCGTTTTGGCGGTTCGGTTTGCAATTGGGCAACTGGCTTTCGTTCTACCTTTTCAGGTTGTTGAAGTTCTGGCAATTGAATTTCTGTTTCCTGGCTTTGATTTTCTGGCTCCGGTTCAGGTTCACGACCCTTTGCTGCATCCAAAATACCTTTGAATTTGCTCACTTCATCACCTCCTGGTGGACTGCTGATGATTTTCAACTGGTAACTCAGCTATGATTACCTGACTTTCTGAGTCATGAGTGATGACTATTGACTCAACTTCTTCTGTTAGGGTCTGTGTTTTTTGCTCTGTGTACTGTTCTTGTAATGTAGTCAGCGTATTAATTTCGGTTTCTGTAACTGCTGACAATTGGCAATTGGGAATTGTTGCTTTTGCAAGAGACTCTAGTTTTGCTTTGGCGGCTTTTTCTCTGGCTAGGATATCGCGCTCTACCCATGCCGTGAAAACTTCCTCTCGGCGATCGCTAACGGGAACAGCGTGACCATCGACCAAAACCAGATTCCCCTCATCATCTTTTTGGAAGTCTGGCGCGGGGACACCATAAATCCAGACTTGGTTGCCTCGTGTTCCCTCTCGCCGCAATCGGGGGAATTTATACCCAGTAAGAGATGCTAGTTTTTGACAGACTTGCATGGGAGTATTTAGCTTTGCAAACATATTACTCTTAGCGCCAAGAATTAAGCTCAAATCGGACTGATGAGTTTTTGCTTTCTCAAATACTGCTTGTGCTAATGGGTGATTGTTGCTCAATCCATCCGTTTCTCGAAGCTCTTTGTACCCAATCCAGTCTAAAGCATCAATTTTTTTCCCAATAAAGCTTTTATTAGTATCGGGAATGAAATAATCTCCATCGCCATTTTTTAAAGCGGTAGACATGACGTTTATTTCTCTATCCGGTAGAAATTCCCTACCCACGCCAAGGTAGTAATCTAGTCGAATTATAGAATACCAGTTTTGATCATCTTTCTCTACTAATTCGGGAGTAACGGTCACGTTATAACGCCTTTCAATCTCACCTTTTCTGTGTTTTAACTGTTCGGACTCAGTTTTGCAATTTTGTTTATCTAGTTTCAAAAACTGTTCATCTGTAATGCTTTCAGATGCAGTTACATTCTCACAATGTCCCGCATATTCTGATTTGCAGTTGTTGTAAATTTCTTGCTTAGTAGTTTCTACTTCTGCGGGTTCGGGTAATTCATCTGCGCTGACTTCACAGATGATATGTCCCTCAGATTTCAAATCACTAATGATTTGCGATTCATAGCTATTCATCCCATCATTGATGATTGCCCCTAACTTTGCCCAAGTATTAATGCAAATGCTCTCAAAATTGCCTTCTATCGATTCCTCAAATCCCAAATCAACGAGCTTTTTAATATTGGCTTTATTCTTGATGTACTCACCTGCTAGTAATGCCTTGACACTATTGGAGCCATTGCCTACCCTATTGATGCCTACTGGATTAAGCCAGATGTAACGGGGGACTGGAGGGCGATAACGTGATAAATGCTGTCTAACACCATCGGTAGTTTGTACGCCTTGAAAAATCCCAAAAACATAATCAAAATGTTTTTCTTCAATTGATACCCCAGTCTCAATGGTCGAGGTAGTTAGAACGAGGTCATAGTTTTTAATTACTTCATTTAAATCATCTGTACAGCCAAAAGCCGGATGACCAAGAGTAGTTGTACTTTTAGAATCAATTCGTAAAATTCTCAGGTGTGGCAGCAGTTTTTTATAGTACGCCTCCAAATTGCGAGAACCCCATTTAGAACTAGCCCGTTGTCCAGACAAAGCAACAAAGCACTTATCCCCATTCTCTAGTTTTTGGGTAAGGATTTTTACTAATTGGGCTGGATTATTACCCTGTACTAAATTTACCTGCCAAGGCTCTACAAACTGAAATGTATTTTCCACGATAAAAGTGTCAATCTCTTGCCCAATTAGTCCTTTGATAAAGTCAATGCCAATATCGTTTAAGTCAGCATCAGCAATGAAGATTTTTCCACCATAATTAACAACATTCATTAGCAGGCGTTTGAAATTTTTGATGATGGCTACGCGATCGCTCTGACAAGTCGAACTGCTCAACAAATGCCAGATTAGCTGCATGATTTCATCCAAAATCAACCAGCAGCCTTTCCACTCATCAGGGTTAAATTTGGCTTGGCTTTTTGGATGTAAGCTATCAATTACTAACCCCATTCCGAAATGTGAGCCTTGCTCAGTCTGCTTCACTTCGGTAATGAAAGGTAATCCCAGTTTTTTTACAAGCTGGGTTGCCAGTTGCACCCGATGGGTAATTACTAACACTCTCCTCTCACCAGCGCGAATTATCGGGTCAGTTAGCCACTGGAGTAAGTGAGTTTTACCTGTGTTCTTTGGCGATTTCAAGCCTATTAGCTGCTTACCCAAAGGAATAGCCAACTCACCCAAGTAACGCTGATTTAAGTTCAAATCTGGGGTGTATGTGAGCCGCCTTAGTTGCTTGGTGTTCCACTCATCTAATTTCAGGGCATCGCAGTAAATAGTATCAAATTGGTCGCGGCCGTAAGCGGCTAGGACATCATCAATCCCTTTACCTAATGCCAGATGCCACCCCATTACTCGGACTTCACAACCACGCAAAGATAAAAGCTTGGCAGTTTTAGCGATCGCACCATTCACGCTTCTAACCGTGGTGCGCTTCACATCGGCATCGAAACAGAAATAAATTCGCCTGCCTGATTGAGCATAAGTGGCTAACTGTGGGATCAGGTATGGTGCGCCGTTATTTTCGCCGTATTCATCCTTTGGTTGGCGACGGCCTCCCCACACCCCTGGTATGCCGATCGCAACGTAACCACAAGATAAGATTGCAGCTGCTTTTTTAGCACCCTCGCAGATGATAATGGGAATTTGGGTATTCTCTCTCACCCATCGCCAAAAATCACCAAAAGGTAAACTTTGGTAATTCTCTGGTAGTGCCACATCGTAGCGGCGACCGATTAATTCCCAGATCCGGGCGGGAATCCGTAAGGCAAAAATTTCTGTGTCAACTTTGGGGGGATGCTCATACTTAATTGCCTTGCTGTTACCCTCATCTATTCTTGGCGTGTTGGGCTTGAAGCATCCCCAATCGGAATCTTCACCAGTGATAATATTTATTCCGCTACACCACCAACCACCATTAGAGAGGTGAGCATATCGCCGCATATCCCCATCGCGTAGCCGCCCATCGTTGCGGCGGCTGATTTTATCGGAGTAGAGGAGATAATCAAAAGCGGCATTCCCTGACAGCGATTTGAAGTTAAGTGCCACTATCTCACTGTCAATCCCACTCTCACCCCACTCTTGCCAGTGGCTTGCTTCAAAATCTTCTCTGGCTGGCAAAGTATAAGGTACGGATGGCTCTTTGAATCCTTGATAATTAACCAGTGCTTGAATTTCGCTATCATGGTGATGGCTACGCCCAGAGCAGGCATCGCCTTGCGCCATGTCATTTTTGTTGTCGGCTACAACAACTTGATGGACTTTTCCATCTCTGGACTCAAGTCTTGAGACTTCATGCAAAGCCCAAGGGGTACTTCTGAGCTTACCTCGCTTGTTGAATTTTCTGAAAACCTGCCTTAGTTCTTGATTTAGTGATTTTTGGGGTGAGGCTATCTTGCCGAATCCTTTGTGATTCATACTGCCACCCCTCCAACCTTGGCTTCAATTTGGAGAAGTACGGCGGCCACCTGACCACTAAAGCAGCCAAGCTTGACTAATCGCTGTAAGTAAAAAGACTCCTCTAAGTTGAGGTTAGGCGATCGCAGTAACTCATCCCGGTCGGGGCATGGTCTTAGAGCAACGTCACAGCAACCCGCTTTTAAATATTTGGTGCTAGTTCGGCGATCGCTTATATGGTTTGATAATTCCGAAATTCGAGATTCTTGATTGTTGGGGAAAGTTTGCGTTAGAATACTAGGCTTTTCATTCGCAAACCCCTGTCTGTCAGAAGTGAGGGGTTTATTCATTGGGTTGTCCTTTGTTGGTTTGGACAGCCCCTTAACTTTTAAATTTGCAGATTGTAGGGATTAGTCGGTAAGCTTGAAATAGTTATAAATTTAATTAGACTTGCTGGTTGCAGAGTCTGGGGGCTGAAACGTCTAGTAAACGTTTCTTTGTGCGCTGCTTTTGCTTACCGTGGTGGATTGATTAATTTTTAATCCCTGCGATCGCACTCAAAAAGCTGAGGGCTGTGTAGCTAGCATTTTTTTTGCTATTTATTCTGTGAATTTTAGAGAAATTGATAAAAATTTTATATCTTTTGTGTAGTCCTCAAAAATACAAATTATTGATAAGGCGATCGCTTTCCTTAAGGAAATCTCTTCATAATCCACTCCCAGCATTGCGATCGCCTGAGCTAGTTTTGTGGATCAATCCGTGTTAGCTGTAGCAATATTGCGCCAAGCTGATTTAATGCTGCGTTAGTAGTGCGCTGGTGTTCTTCAAAGTTACGCTGATGTTGTTCATGGCTATCACGTAACTCAAGTAACACATCATCCAAAAT
>JBGTMK010000040.1:0-4059 GCA_041743605.1 Nostoc sp. | reverse complement strand
CTCTTCCCCACTCCCCACTCCCCGCCCTCATAAATTAGCAGTAAGCTATTTGAGGGCGTTTTTCATAATCTATATAATGGCAACTATTAACGACAACTACCTGAAACTGAAAGCGGGTTATCTGTTTCCAGAAATTGCTCGGCGGGTGAATGCCTTTGCAGAAGCGAATCCTGATGCTAAAGTTATCCGGTTGGGCATTGGCGATGTGACGGAACCTCTGCCGGAGGCTTGCCGCACAGCGATGATTAAAGCTGTGGAAGAAATGGGCGATCGCAATACCTTCAAAGGCTATGGGCCAGAGCAAGGCTATGCTTGGTTACGGGAAAAAATTGCTGCTCACGATTTCCAAGCACGGGGAGCCAATATAGATGCTTCCGAAATCTTTATCTCCGATGGTTCCAAGTGCGATACAGGCAACATTCTGGAAATCTTTGGTCATGACAACATAATTGCCGTTACTGACCCTGTTTACCCTGTGTATGTAGACACTAACGTTATGGTGGGAAATACTGGGGATGCCAACGATAAAGGCGAATTTGAGGGCTTAGTTTATCTACCAATTACGGCTGAGAACAACTTCACCGCCGAGATTCCCGCAAAGAAAGTCGATTTAATTTATCTCTGCTTTCCCAATAATCCCACTGGCGCAACTGCTACCAAAGAATATCTCAAAGCATGGGTAGACTATGCCAAAGCTAATAACTCAATTATTTTCTTTGATGCAGCCTACGAAGCTTATATTACCGATCCGTCGATTCCTCACTCAATTTATGAAATTGAAGGTGCAAGAGATGTTGCGATCGAATTCCGGTCTTTTTCCAAGAATGCAGGTTTTACAGGAACTCGTTGCGCGTTAACCGTAGTACCGAAGACACTCACAGCAAAAGCCGCCGATGGTTCCGATGTGGAACTGTGGAAACTCTGGAATCGTCGCCAGTCTACCAAATTCAACGGCGTTTCTTACATCATCCAACGGGGAGCAGAAGCGGTTTACTCTGAAGAAGGACAGGCACAAATCAAAGGATTGGTTAATTTCTATCTAGAAAACGCCAAAATTATCCGCGAAAAACTCACAGCCGCCGGACTATCAGTTTATGGTGGCGTGAATGCACCTTACGTTTGGGTGAAAACGCCTAATGGTTTATCCAGTTGGGAATTCTTTGATAAATTGCTGCAAACTGTCAACGTTGTGGGGACACCTGGTTCTGGCTTTGGTGCTGCGGGTGAAGGTTACTTCCGCATTTCGGCGTTTAACAGCCGGGAGAATGTCGAAGAAGCGATGAAGCGGATTGCCGAGAAGTTTAAGGTGTAGAGCGATCGCTTTTGTTAAACTCATTCTATTAGTCTAAAGGTTACGGTGGGCTATATTATCCACCGCAACCTCATAGATAATTATCGAGATTCAGCTTACTTGTATTTTGGTTATGACTGCTGCTATCCCCGTTTTTAAAGCTGTTAGCCAGATGCAATTAGCACCTGGTAGCACGGTGACAATTCCAGATGTTAGCTGGCAAGAATTTGAATCTATTTTACAAGAATTGGGAGAAAAAAGAACTACCCGAATTGCCTACAGCCAGGGTACTTTAGAAATTATGGCTCCTTTACCAGAACATGAAATTCCCAAAGATTTAATTTCTGATATTGTCAAAATATTGCTGAAAGCTAAAGATATCAGATATCAACCTTTTGGTTCCACCACCTTTAAACGCCAAAGTGTAGCAGGAGTTGAACCTGATGCTTGTTTTTATATTCAGAATTATCAACAGATGATTGGTCATCGCCGCTTACAAGCTGATGATCCACCACCAGATTTAGCGATTGAGACTGATGTCACATCAAAAACTACTCTCGATGCTTATGAAGCCATTGGAGTCCCAGAATTATGGGTTTACGACAGTGGAAACCTTTCTATTTATTTGCTGAGAGAGGGGAAATACATAAAATCTAATACCAGTCCTAATTTTGAAGATATAGCTATTACTGAGATTATTCCTGCTGCCATAGAACGTAGTTGGCAAGTAGGAAGTTTTCAAGCTTTGGAAGAATTGGAAGCGATGATTTAGTAAATGATAAAATAGGCATCGCTCATTGTGAGTTAATTCCAATTATTATTATATTGCAATTATGGCACTATATGCAGTAAATAATAATCCACTAGAAGGCGTGATCGCATTTAGGGAAAAAGTTAGGAAAAAGCCGAGTTAAATAGTTTTTTTATTGTCCAAACTCAAGCCTAGCCTGTTCTACCAAATCAGCCGTCACAATCTCTTGTCCTGCTTCACGAGCCAGTTGCTCAATTCTGGCTTTAGCTTGAGAGCGGACAAAAAAGGGAATATTTTGCAATTTTTCTTTAGCTTCAGATGTCCATCGCAAAGCATCAATAAAATTGGAATCGCTCATAGTATTAATTACCTTTTAATCGCTAGATTACTAATTTTCCTATAAAAAAAGCCCTTGCTTTTACGCAAGAGCCTTGAAACTATTTGATTCTCAGTGATGAGATCAAATTTACAACCTAATCTAGGTCGTCCATAAACATCACTGGCTCAGTATCACGGTTAATTCCTTTCTCAAAACCACCAGCCGCAGCCCGTGCGCGTCCAGCGTGCCACAAGTGACCAACTAGGAAGAAAAATCCTAGTACGAAGTGAGAAGTCGCCAACCAAGCGCGAGGAGATACGTAGTTGAAGGAGTTGATTTCGGTAGCTACACCACCTACGGAGTTCAGAGAACCCAAAGGAGCATGGGTCATGTATTCAGCGGCGCGACGAGCTTGCCAAGGTTGAATATCATTCTTGATTTTTTCCAAATCAAGACCATTGGGGCCACGTAGAGGCTCCAACCAAGGGCCACGGAAATCCCAGAAACGCATGGTTTCACCACCGAAGATGATTTCACCAGTTGGAGAGCGCATCAGGTATTTACCTAGACCTGTAGGGCCTTGGGCAGAACCGACGTTAGCACCCAAGCGGTGGTCACGAATCAAGAAGGTCAAAGCTTGAGCTTGAGAAGCTTCTGGGCCGGTAGGGCCGTAGAATTCGCTGGGGTAAACGGTGTTGTTGAACCAAACATAGATTGAGGCAATGAAGCCCATCAACGACAGAGCGCCCAAGCTGTAGGAGAGGTAAGCCTCACCAGACCAGATTGATGCACGACGTGACCAAGCAAAAGGCTTGGTGAAGATGTGCCAGATACCGCCAGCAATACAGATAAAGGCAATCCAGATGTGACCACCGACCACATCTTCTAAGTTATCAACGCTAACAATCCAGCCTTCGCCACCAAAGGGAGACTTGATTACATAACCGAAGATAACTGCTGGGTTCAATGTCGGATTAGTAATAACACGAACGTCACCACCGCCTGGTGCCCAAGTGTCATACAAACCACCAAAGAACATTGCCTTCAGTACCAACAGCAACGCACCGCATCCCAAAATAATCAGGTGGAAGCCGATGATGTTGGTCATCTTGTTCTTGTCTTTCCAGTCGTAACCAAAGAAAGAAGAGTATTCTTCTAAGGTTTCTGGGCCACGGACGGCATGATAAATACCACCAAAGCCAAGGACGGCTGAGGAAATGAGGTGGAGTACACCAACAACAAAGTAGGGGAAGGTGTCGATGACTTCACCACCAGCACCAACACCCCAGCCCTGAGTGGCAAGGTGAGGTAACAAGATCAAACCCTGTTCATACATGGGCTTTTCGGGAATGAAGTGAGCGACTTCAAACAAAGTCATCGCTCCAGCCCAGAATACAATCAAACCAGCATGGGCAACGTGGGCACCCAGCAGTTTACCAGATAGGTTGATTAAACGTGCGTTACCAGACCACCAAGCAAATCCAGTGGATTCTTGGTCGCGTCCAGCGCCGCCTAAGATATTTGGTCTATTAGAGAGCGTTACCACGTGGTAATACCTCCTCAGGGAATACAAATTGTTCGTGGGGTTGATCTTGAGGAGCCATCCAAGCGCGGATACCCTCGTTCAGCAAAATGTTTTTGGTATAGAAGGTTTCAAACTCAGGGTCTTCCGCCGCCCGTAATTCTTGGGAGACGAAA
>JBGTMK010000039.1:0-5931 GCA_041743605.1 Nostoc sp. | reverse complement strand
GCAGAGGTTGTTGCAGCCGATTTGATCAACATGAATGTAAAATATCAGCTTGGTTAAACAAACAAAAAACTAAAATACTCTTATATAACGACAAATTGGGGTAAATATAGCGTAGTTGACACTAAGGTAATTTTGTACTATTTTGCCCCTGGTGTTAGCTACGCTATATTTACGCCTTAATGTCGGTCAGTTGCCTCAGACAATGGAGTTTCAACTTCCAATTTGGCACAGTAATGCCGAGTATGTCAGATAACCCCCCCAGAAAATCCCCTAAAATTAGTATATTGGGCATAAATACAAAAATATATACTCATTTTTTGTCGCTTATTCTCTACTCTCCATTTTCTTAAGTATTTCTTCCAGATTTTCGGAACTAAATCGCATAAAAAATTCTGAATTGCCAGCAATCTCGACTGTAGCTTAGATTAAAGGTGATATTTACAGGCATAACGAGACATGGCACAGATTAATGGCACAATGATGCAATATTTCCACTGGTACATCCCTAACGATGGGAACTTGTGGAGTAAAGTTGAGGCTTCAGCACCAGAATTAGCAGATGCAGGTTTTACAGCAATGTGGCTACCACCAGCCTACAAGGGCTTTGCTGGGTCGTATGATGTGGGATATGGTGTTTACGACTTATTTGATTTAGGTGAGTTTGAGCAAAAAGGCTCGATTCGGACGAAATACGGTACACGTAAGCAGTATCTTGATGCGGTTAAATCTCTGCAAACGCATGGTCTGCAAGTTTATGCAGATGCGGTACTAAATCATAAGATGGGCGGTGATGCAGTAGAAACACCAAAAGCAACGCCTTTTCCTCAAGACGATCGCCTGAATCCTAAAGGTGGGTTACAAGATATTAAAACATACACTCATTATAATTTCCCTGGACGGCAAGGCAAATATTCTAACTTTGAATGGCATTGGTGGCATTTTGACGCTGTTGATTATAACGAATATAACAGTGGCGATCGCAGCACACTCTATTTATTAGAAGGTAAAAAGTTTGACGACTACGTAGCCTTAGAAAAAGGCAACTTTGCCTATTTGATGGGTTGCGATCTGGATTTTCAAAATGAGTGGGTGCGCGGTGAAATTACTTACTGGGGTAAGTGGTATCTTGATACCACAAAGGTAGATGGTTTCCGCATAGATGCTATTAAACATATTTCCTCTTGGTTCTTTCCGCAATGGATAGATGAACTAGAACGCCATGCTGGTAAAGATTTATTTATGGTAGGAGAGTATTGGTATAACGATATTAATACTCTGCTTTGGTATGTTGATGCTGTTCGTGGCAAGATGTCAGTTTTTGACGTACCACTACATTACAACTTCCATCAAGCCAGCAAATCTGGAGGCAATTATGATATGCGCCGGATTTTGGATGGCACAATGATGCAACAACGTCCTACCCATGCTGTGACATTTGTCGAAAATCATGATTCTCAGCCATTACAAGCTTTGGAATCTGTCGTTGAACCTTGGTTTAAACCCTTAGCTTACGCCATTATTTTGTTACGACAAGAAGGCTATCCTTGTGTCTTTCATGCTGACTACTACGGTGCAGAGTATGAAGACTGGGGCAAAGATGGCAATCGTTATAATATTTTTATGCCGTCCCACCGTTGGATTATTGATAAGTTACTTTATGCACGTAAACATTATGCTTACGGACCACAATACAACTATTTAGACCATTGGAATACTATTGGTTGGACACGCTTAGGTGATGAAGATCATCCTCAAGGGATGGCTGTGATTATGAGTGATGGTTCAGAAGGTGTTAAATGGATGGAAGTTGGTAAATCTAATACTAAGTTTATTGACTTAACTGAACATATCAAAGAAGCTGTATATACCAATGAATGGGGCTGGGGTGAATTTCGTTGTCTAGGTGGTTCAGTATCAGTTTGGATTCAAGTGTAGAACATACCGGAATTTACAGAGATTGATATTAGATTTAACGGCGCTCATGAATAGATTTGTTGCACAAATACTATTTCTAGCGCATAGACACTGATACTATTGGCAAAAGTAAAAGTGTTACAAAAGCATTACAAAAGTATTGCGATTAAAAGACGCAACAAAAGATTAAAGGTTTGAGCTTAAGTAATACTTGTATTTACAAATATGTAGTAGATTTGCCAACAGTATCAGTAGTCTGAACAAAAACTTACTTTCAGGAATTGATGCCGTTTTGAATATTGCGATGGCGTACCCGCACTTTCTGGCGGCATCGCCTCTGCTTAATCCCCGGCGAAAAACCATCAGATTGTCAGACCAAGTAGCAAGTTACAAGTCGCAAGTATACCTAGCACTGAAGTCATGGGCTTGAAACAAGGACACTTTATGTCTGGCACTACGTGTATTGACATAATTCTTTTTTTGAAGTGGGCTTGTATTCCTACAACTGAAGTTTTTTATCTTACTTGCGACTTGCGACTTGTTTTTGTCACTGTTTTAATCAAATAGTGGATGAATATATTGATGCCCAGAAACTATCCTTATAAATAGAACACCGAAGAAAGAACCGATGCCCAGCAAAACTATTGAAGTCCGAGAGTACACCGTCAGAGCGCACAAGCGGGAAATTCATACTCGCGTTTTTAACTTTGTGTGTAAGCAGTGCGAAGAGTTTGTTTACCGAACTTTCTAGTAGTAAAAATCTCTTCAAACAGAGCATGGATTTCCTGGTCTAACTCAGCCATTTTTCGGAAACCGGGAGTAGCTTTATTGAGAAATTCTGTGCCAAAAGAACGCATCTGTTCAACAAAGTTCTTCAGTTCTGTGCGCTTTCTCTTGATCTGTTTGAGTATTGATTGATGTTCTTTTTCTAGAAACTCTAAGCGGATATGTAATTGAGACAGAGCTAGCGGAGTTACTTTTATTGATTGCGATGGAACTGTAGTTTTTCGAGGCATGAAACACGTATGTAAGTCTAAAGTTTAAAATATAACTGTTGCATTACTTAGGAAATGCGAAAAAAGACACTTTAAGGACTGCCATAATTGCTAGGCATATTCTGGTTTAATTGCTGATTTTAAAAGTCATTATCGGTAAAGGGAACTATGGATGGTAAAAACCTTTGAAAAGATGGATAAAATTGTAACCTTGCTCCATAATCATCTGTTTGTGATATTTCTAATTCAATTTTTTGCTGATTTTTATCATCAAAGAGTAACTGGATTTGATAATCTGTCCAGAATTGCTCACTGAGTTCATCTTCTAGATCAAAAAGCTGTTCTTCATCGCCCCAGATATCTGACCAAAGGACTATCCGATTAGCGCGGAAATGATTTTGACCTTTGACATCTGCAATCACAAAATATACTTCGACATTTAAATTAAACCCAAACTCATCAAGCTCTGTCTCTTGTATCGCACAGTTAACCACAACTAAGCTATCAGGGTTAACATTCACTACTTGCTGTTGGCGCTGTAACATTTCTTGAAATACCAAATCAGGTAGCAGCTTTGAACTCTCTTCGAGTACAAGTTTTTGAGTTTCTGGTGAATAGCGAGTTTTTAATTCTTGGGTTATTAGATTTAAGATATCACCCGTGGCTAAATTGACAACTATTTTTTTATTTGTGGAATTAAGGAAACATCCATGATTAAGTAAATAATGTTTTTTAGCTGCCATGATTCTTTAAAAACCTTCTCTGCTTGAGTGATATCCTGATTTATCAAATAGCCTATCGTAGCAAGGCAATGACGATTGTCTTGCTTTTTCTTCTACTCAGAATCGGCATATTGCGGAGGACTAGCCCCGACTTGCTGAGTAATTTTAGGATATTTGCCTGATGGAACTGTGTCTGCAATGCTGATGACATCAATTTGATGCCACCAATCATCACCAAAATCGAACCAGTAACCAAAAGCATCATCTATAGATAAGCCCAAAGACGCAATTGAAGTACTAGACACATCTCCTGTAGGCTTTGGTGTCAAATCGGAACTTAAAAATGCTTGTTTTATGCAATAGCGTTTTGCATTTGGATCTTGCGGCCCTTTTCCTCCTACTTGAAATTCATACATATGTTCTTCTTCTCGGTCAAATGCTTTGAAGATGATTTTATGCAGATCCTGCAAAGTATTGCTGCTTTCAATTTCGATAGTTCTAGACACCACTGGATTTTCTGCTGCAAATTCCTCTGTAATTGGGCCATCAATTAAAAACACCTCTAGCACATATAGTGCATTGGGAGAAGGGTTAGTCGCTTTTTTGGAAGCATTTTCTGATTTTTTAGTTTTAGCCATATTCATTACAGGAATTTAGCTCACCCAGCTCCAGTTTTCTAGGATTTTATCCTTTTGAGTCGGTTTGAGTTTTTGAAATCAAACCAGAACTGTTGCGTATAAAGCCACTTGCATCAATCATTATTGTAATTGAGTGTAGCGTTTTGATTTACTCGTTTCACGCATGGCAGGAGGATTTGTCAACACCCGTCAGCAGCTTGCGAGGAGTTTCCTCGCAAGCTATAGTTTATTGGTTTACTACCTGAAGGAACGCTTTCTCACGCCATCCATTCAGTCCAATGCGGCGCATCTGCCACCAATTGAGCAAACTTGTCAGGGTTTGCATCCTCAAACTCCAGAATCACGCCGCGAGGTTAATGCTGAGGAAAGCACAATGATACTTAAAACACTTCTGAAGAATGGAGATTTAACGATATGGAGATGAATATTACTTCTGAAGGAAGCAATCCCTCGGTTCTAATTCGCCCGCCTTAAGAGCGATCGCCAGCCGCAAGCAGAGGCGAAAAATGCTTTTAAAACCTTAAAGTAAGAAACTTTAGAACTTGGGTTGCCACAATGGAGTGATATCAAGGTTTCCAGCAGCAGATACGGCATTTCT
Organism: Nostoc sp.; assembly: GCA_041743605.1. GTDB lineage: Bacteria > Cyanobacteriota > Cyanobacteriia > Cyanobacteriales > Nostocaceae > Nostoc. Next base: position 1,064 of record JBGTMK010000039.1, on the reverse strand, counting down.
AACCTACTCCGGTACGGTTTACACCCCTTCATCTTTTGTAAAGCTATCGTAACATTTATTTATATAAAGCAATATTTGCTTAAGTTAGCAAACTCAAATAAAACCTATGAACCAACCCATTGAATTATCTTTAGAACAAGAATTTAGCCTGAGAACTTTTTCTGATCAAGTGCAGCAGATGTCCCGTGAACAAGCTCAAGAATTTTTGCAGATGCTGTATAAGCACATGATGATAAGAGAAAAGACTTATCAAGAATTGCTCAAACATCAGTGGGAAGTTGGTTCAGGTTCAATCTTGGGTTAAGACAAACTTGTTCCCGTTACTTTAAGCGACTCAGAAGATAACGAACACACAATTGTTTTTTTTCAATAGCTTGGCAATAAAGATTATTTGCTCCAAACTGCGAAAGTGCTTGCATAACCGACTCACATTTTCGGTCTTGATGAAACAGTGAACTACTTTGGCCTACACCGCCACCAACCAATCGCACACCACAGACCTGCACCCATCAGCAAAGTTAACCCAAACTTGCCACTGCCCCAGATACCCATTCCAGTAAGGCTCCCCATCAGCAACACCGATAGCTTTGCCGATTGTGGAGACTAACTGATTGTATAACTGACCAGCGCTGTTCAAACCTTGCTGCAATTTCAGTTTCAGCCCTTTCCAGGCTTGTCCTTGAGGGCTTTCCACTACCTCTTCTAATATTTGGGAAGTTGTGTCAGTTACTGGTGTAGTTGTACTTATATTATTAGTGACTGACACCGATTCCCTTGAAAACGCTTCATCTCGATTGAACCACTGCCCAAAAATCGAATCACGCTGATCATCAGGGGCAACAAACCGATAAACGCACTCCCGGTTTTCACGCTTACCCAACCGACCGACGTAATCCAGTTTCAAATCAATCTTCGCAAGTAGTTTCTGTGCGATCGCTATGGAAGTCAGTTTTTCTGAGATAGTCACGTGAAGGTAATTTTTGATAACGTGCCGATGTGTTACAGCCAGTGCCTTAAACTCCAGCATCTTCTCGTCACTACCACGCAACTGAACGTCTGGCGTA
>JBGTMK010000038.1:0-4422 GCA_041743605.1 Nostoc sp. | reverse complement strand
TCTTTAATATATAAGCAAAGTTCTGTAAGAGGTAAAGAGTTAGGATTATCAATATTAATTTCCAATTCTCCAGATTGACTAGGTTTTCCCTCACCATAGCAAGAAATTATCACTGGAAGCCGCTGTTTTGATTTTCGCAGGATAGATACCCCAACCACTACTTCTTCTGGAAAAAGCCCCCCGTGGCAACCAGGAACTTGTTTGTTTTGTTTACAGTTAAAAGCACTTAAAGTCGCTGAACCTCGTACAACACTAATATCGTGAGGTAGTCCATAACGATCACGCTCTAAAACCACAAAACGAGAATCATCGGTTTTACCAATGGCCATTCTCCCCTTGGGTTCTAATTCTAGAGGAAAATGGATAAATTTTTCTGACGTACCCATCATTTGACCGTGATCGCTAGCAATTACAATTTTCAAGTTTTCTGAATTAGGATATTGCTGCAAGCAATAGTTAATTTTTTTAGCAATGCCTGCCAAAGCATGGGGACGTTCTATTTGATAAAGGCTTTCCCAGTCTTTTTGACTGTGATAAAGGCTATCAAATGCATCAGTATCCCAACAATACAATTTATGCATACTCTTCTTCAAATCTGCGTAAAGTTGATCAACTTGCCCGTCCGTGTAGCGTTTGCCTATCTTCATTTTGGAAAAAGCTTTACTGGCATCAGCCACCCAAGAAGAATCACTAGGCAAAAGTTGAGCGTACAAGCTCCATTTGGCATACTCTGTTTTAGTTGGTAAAATACTAAATCTTGGCTCAACTTCTATTTCTAGTGCTAGTTTATAATCCTCAATCAGCAAGGAAATAAGTTCTTGATGATCTAACCATCCCAGCCCATCAACTACCACCCAAAGCACAGCACTTTCTTGACAAAGATTTTGTACTAGTGATGCTACATTGTAGTTAAGATAAGAATTTACTACTGAGTCTACTATCATTGCTGGATAGTTTATTCTCGTCCAGTTGACAAAACTATCCGCTAGTTGGTCAGTAATTTTTTGATCTGAGGGGGTTTGCTCAATAACTGTTTCCCAACGGCGGAGGGGTAGATAACCTTTAATTACCCAACTAAGAGCTTCTTTAGGAGTGGCATATAAAGGCAGAGGTTGAGGTAGGGGTGGAGGTTGACGTTGACTTAACTCTAATCTTTGCTGGTAGCTAAGATATGTATTCAACGTTGTTTGCCTTATATGATTAAGCCAGTTTGGTCGATTCTTAAAGACTTTATAGGCAAGAGCTTTTATCCGTTCAATACTTGGTTGTTCATTGAGGATGATAGTGTCTAATATTTTACATTCAGTACGGAGTAACTCCTGCTCCCAATATTTATCAAATTCTTCAGTAATAAAATGGGGAATTGCTAAGGGATACTTACCAAGTTCTTCAATTACAGGTTTGCTAATATGAAGCCAACAACAGAGCAGCGATAGTTTATTTTCTGTTTTGTAATAAATTGCTAATTCATGTTCTTGAAACTTTTTCTGCCAAACTCGCTCTAAGGGTTCGTATTCTTCTGGCACTGAAATTGCTAACCAAGCAGCTAATTTTTCAAGAGAAGGTTCTGCTAACCATATCTGTTGATCACTATTTGTAATGTCTGCTAAAAAATAAGCAATTTGGTTATCTTGAGGATAACAGTCTAATTTGGTTGTTAAAATCAATAATTGCTCGTCAGTCCAATAGCCAGGTAAAGTTAAAGGCTGAAATAAAGATGCCAATTTTACCCGTGGGTGTATTTTTATTTCTGCAATCTGAGCAATTCTATTTCTTACTCTCAGCCAAGCTTCTGCCCACTCACACAATCGTTTACCTTTAACCCAGCAGAGAGAGTTAGTCACACCAAACAACTTGAACCATTCTACATCTGTTGTAATCTGGATATAGCCAGGAGGAACATCATATAACTCGGTAGGGTCAAGTACAATGAATTTATCTGGATTTTGCTGCTTATTGCAGGTTGTTATTGAGGGAGTAAACAGATTAGAATTTATGTCTTTAATCATGTAACCCCTCTGTTTCATATAAGAGTTCTTGTCCTAGCCTATCATACAAGTTTTGTCGCTGTAAACGAGAAAGTTGCCGAAAGATTACCAAGATTTGATTAGTTTTATTTTTGTTCTGCTCTTCATGGCACTTATTCTCTATATACTCTAAAGATTGTTGTTGGAGAGGATTTAATAAATGAGCATACTGATGTTTTTGAGTTTGAATTTGTTGCAAAATATCGTTGGATAATAGCAACTTTTCTTCATCATCAAGCAATTTATACATTTGAGCACATTGATTACTTAGCTCTTTTAACCACTCCTCAGCAGCAATCTTTTGTTGTTGTGTAATTTCTGCTTTTCTTTCCTCAATTTCTGAACATAATGATTCAACCCGATTACGTAGTTTGACTGACAAACCTTCAGTAATATTTTGCCACTCTTTTACCCTGTCTAATTTCTCTTGGCAAGAATCTAAAGTATTTGTTTTTATTGACTCTGCTATTTGTAAAAGTTCTATCAGTAGTTTTAGTTCTGATTTGATAGCTTCATATTGTTCTTCGACATCAGAATTTATGTAGCACGAGGATTTTCTCAGAAACTCCTCATTAAAACGTAGCGCCTCTCGCACTGTTGTCAAAGATTCCAAATGATGTTCAAATTCTTGCAACTCAGAGAGAAAACTTTGAATTTTTTGATTGGCAAATTCTTTTAAATTAATAATCCGTTTTTGAAAACGACCTAAATCACATAAGTTTGAGACCTCGTTGCTAATCATACTATTTATTAGTTTTAATAGTTCTTTGCAACTACTAATGTCATTAAGCTGTTGAAAACGAGATTCTAAATCTTCTATCTGCGTTAAAGTATTGCTTAAAATCTGGATTTCTTGTTGCAAATATTGATAGTTATCATAATCGATAGAACCTTGAAAAACAAATTCTAGTTTAGCATATTCTTTAATAATAAAAGATAAATTTGTGAAACTATCTACCCTAGCTAAACGATGATTTATACTTAATAAACTTTGCCTATGAAGCGCTAATTTATCTCCAATAGAAGTAAGTATTTGTTCAATTTCAGCATTCCACCCTTCTAAATTATTCAAACGATTTCGCAAATTATTAATCTCACTAATAGCTTGCTCACCAACATGAATAGTATTAATTTTGTTAGCAGACTGATACTTATAGATTTCTTGCATTATTTGGGTGTCTTCAGTCTGCTTTTGTTGCTGCTCTAAATGTCTTTGCAGTTCTTGGCGCTGTAATCCTAAATTTTGGAGAGCCCGTTCAATATTTGTCCTAACCTCAGCAAAATTATCAGCGTCAGCCAGGATTTTTTGACTTCTTTGCAACTGCTCATATAAGGACTCACAATCCTCTAAGCTATTAGGTGTTCTGTTATAAATGCGAGCAAATTTTTCATTAATAATAGTCCGTCCCTGAGCCTTAAATTCATCTAGCTTTTTATGATATTGTTCTAAAGCCACAGATGGTTCTGCCGATAACAAACTACTGTTAATTAATTCTTGATAAACCTGAAAAGCTTCGCTTAATTTGTTTAAAGACAAATCACGAATACGCTGTAATTTATATTGAGCGTTTGATAATTCAGCCCTAACTAGCTTTTCTGTGTCATCTCTGTTTTGTATTTTAAGTAGTTCTTGTTTAAGTAAATCCTGTAGTAATGTTAATCTTTGCTTACTAGCTTCTTCTGTAAAACGACGGTCTTGCTTGCTAATTTCTTCAAATAAATCAAGAATTTGACTTTGAGAATTTACTCCAGAAGAACGCTCTTCCCAAATTTCTATTTGTTGGGATAATTCTCGATAGCGTTCGTTTAAATTTTGTATTATTTGTTGGACTTCTATAGCTTCTTGTGAGCCATTAGGAATATTCTGAGTAAGAGTTTGAATTTCAGCACAGATGCTAATGTAATCCTGTTGAGTTCCATCGTCATTTAAGCTTTTATTAAGACTTTTAATTTGAGAGAGACAAGACTTAACCTGAGACTGTTGTCTAAGTTCTATTAGTTTAAAGTCTGTAAGCCGAATGGCATTTTGCAAAGTTTCGAGAAAATGGGAAGCTAAATTTGCAATTGGGTTTAGTTGATTAATAGCCCTTTGAATTTCAAGTTTATAAGTAGTACAAGCTTCTTCTGTTGAAATTAACTCCAAACGTCTACTTATAGTTTCAATAAATTCTGTAATTTTTTGATTGACATTTTGTAGTGCTTGGGTTTGGCGATCACGCTGTTGTTGTGTTGGCTGCACTGAGATAATATCAGGTACAAGATTAATGGTTGGAGAACGTTCCATCAGTTGAGGATAAAGTTGCAGGAGGACTTCCAACGAAATCTCAGCAGTTAGTGTCTCTATTTCTACAACTGGCTGCAACCAATTGTCAATTTGTTCAATACCAGCGCTTAA
>JBGTMK010000037.1:0-2714 GCA_041743605.1 Nostoc sp. | reverse complement strand
ACGCCTTTGTAAATTTGCCAGCGATCGGGGGTATTGCCTAAGTCGTAAACAGGATTCTTCCGTTGTTTTTCTCGTTCGTAGAGGGCGTAGGTGCGGGCTGCGATCGCTTGGGCTTTTAAAGCTTCTTGAGGCCAGCTAGCATTCATTTCGCCACCGAGAACGCTGTAGAGATATTCTTGATAATCAACCCAGTTAACAGCGGTTAAGCCTTTATCTGTGGGAACAACCAGAGTTCTACCCCGATACCAGCGATCGCCTATATAAACGAATCCTTTACCTGTTGGCTCAATCCAAAATAAACCAGACTGCCACTTATCTAAAGCAACTCCGCCAGGAATGGCTTGGGCATAATATGCACTCATCGCTGGTAACTGTCCAAGAGTCCGGCCAGTACTATCCTTGACGATCCCAGTGGTGGAACTGCCCACTTTTACCTGATTAACGCCCCTCTCAATTGCCACGCGCAGAATTACAGACGCTTGGGCTGGGGCAACCAAAGCTATCCACAATAAGACACTGACCCACCAATGACGTACTTTAATCTGGGACAATAAAGAACCTAAGTAAAGTTGGAATTTCATGCTGATCATCTAGTCACACTAGTATCTAATTGACGCTTTGAACTATGGCGTCTACTACTTTAAGATGAGACACTTCTCCAACGCAGGAGGTTGCCACCTCCTACTAATTATGCATTTTGCTTTAGCTATCAGGTAGAAATCAGGTGAAGGGGGCAGGGGGGATGAGGAGACAAGAGAGAAAAAGAGAATAATCAATGCCTAATGCCTCTCTGTTTCTTCAATTTACGATGCCAATACCTTTTGAGAATTGCTCACTTCATTAGCGATAATTCCAATTAAATTCAACTTGCTCAAAATTTCTGTTGCTTGAGTCAGTTCAGTTCTAGTCACTTTCCCCATGCGCTCTACCATCACAATACCGTTGCAAAAAGATGCCACAATTCTGGCATCAACCGTGCCTAAAATAGATGGAGCATCTATCAGTACTAAGTCATAATTTTGTTCAAACAACTCTATTAATTCTTTCATCCGCTGGGAACTGAGCAACTTAACCGTGTCTTCTGGTTCTGGCCCAGCAGTCAAAATATCAATGGAGGGGTGAATAGGCTGGATGTAATCTTGAAAATGAGTAGTTGTCTCATCAACTAATAACAGAGATAGTCCCCAGTCATTGGATAGCTCCAGGATTTTGTGCAAGCTAGGATTATGTAGGTTAGCATCAATTACTAATACTCGTCGATGCATCCGGCTAGCACTAGCCACAAGCCCTAATACTAAAGTTGTCTTCCCTTCTCCTGGTAGTGCTGAAGTAAACATCAGCGACTTGAAAGGCAAGGGATATTTTAATATTTGAATATTTTGGTAAATCATGTCCAAAGTCTCATGGACGGGCAATTTATTACTGGCTTCTATTACAGAATAATCTGAGCGCCGACTATTCCAAGGCAGTCCCAGCCGCCGCTTTTTGATACCACGCGACGGTAGTTTTGGTACTGATCCCAATACACGTAGGTTCGTCAGTTTCTTTAAATCTCCTGCACAATAAATAGCGTCATTAAACTTTTCCAAAATCAGGGCTGCTAAGATACCTAAAATCGGCCCAATTGCTGCTCCCCCAACTAAAAGTAATAATCTGTTACTCCCCATATAATTACCGAGAGTAGGCTCTGCTAAAACTTGCCAGTTATATCCTTCTTGAGCAATTTTCAGTCCCAGGGACTGTTGGGCTTGGAGCAGTTGTTCAAGAGTTTTGCGGCTAGTTTCTACCTTTGGTAGTAGACTGTTGTACTCTGCGATTAAGCTTGGGTATTTGTTTAGCTCAGAGCGGAGTCGCTGTTCTGATTCAGCTAAATTCTTTTCATTGGCAGTTAGTCCTAAGACGGTTGTCTGTACCAAAATTAACTCGTCTACTAGCTTTGGCTCAACCCCTACCATTTGCCCTTTTAAAAGCGGTTCTGCCTTACTGCTACTAGTAATACCTTTCACCTCTTCTCGCAATAGCGACAGTTGACTTTGGCGTTGCTGCTTTAGTTTTTGTACCGATGGATAATCGTCTGTATAACGCAGCCGCTCCTTAGCTAAGGCTAGCTCAGTCTTTTGAATTTCACTTAATAATGCTTGATAGCGACTTGACTGATTTAAACGAGAAGAAATTAGGGCATTCTGCTGGGACGAAGACGCTATTTGTTGCTCTAGGTTACTGTAGCGAGCGTTTACATCTTGAAGATTGGCACGAGTGGTTTGTAGCTGTTGTTGAATACTGGCTATAGATTCTAGTAGGATTTTACTTTGAACTTCGGGATCGACTAATTTATGTTTCTTGCGAAACTGTTCTAAATTTTTATCAGCTTTACTCACCTCTTTTTTTATCTCAGGTAGACGAGTATTTATAAATGCCAATCCCTGATTCAGACGTTCTTTTTGTTGATCTTTGTTGTAGTTTTGATAGACTTTCTGTAAAGCTTGAAGTACCCTTTGTGCTTTAACTGGATCATTGTCATTAAAAGAAACTTGAAATACTTGATTAAAAACTTTATTAGCTCCTATGCCTTTTTCTTCTAGAGTCACTTGCAAAGGTGCTTTTTTGCTCTGGTCTTTTTGACCAGTGATATCTTCTAAAGTAATATCAGGATAATTAGAATGAAGTGAATCTACGGCTTTTTGGAGCAACTTAGAACTCAGCATAAGTTTCAT
>JBGTMK010000036.1:0-8280 GCA_041743605.1 Nostoc sp. | reverse complement strand
TGATCGCATTGTCAATCTATTGGCAAATCTCGGCAATCCCCATCACCAAGTCCCGGTAATTCATGTTGCTGGCACTAATGGCAAAGGTTCAGTCTGTGCCTATCTTTCCTCCGTACTAACTGAAGCTGGTTATCGTACAGGGCGCTACACTTCTCCTCATTTAGTCGATTGGACGGAACGTATTTGTCTTAATGAACAGCCAATTTCTTCTGAGGAATTGAGCCAATTATTAGAAAAAGTCCAAGCTGCTATTCGTGCTGGTGATGATTCCGCAACTCAGTTTGAAGTAATTACGGCAGCTGCTTGGTTATATTTTGCCCAGCAGCAAGTCGATGTGGCTGTGGTAGAAGTCGGACTAGGAGGGCGCTTAGATGCTACCAATGTCTGTTTGGAACCCTTGGTTACAATCATCACTTCCATCAGTCGGGAACACTGGCAGCAACTTGGCCCTACCATCGCTGACATTGCTAGAGAAAAAGCAGGTATTCTCAAACCAGGATGTCCCGTTGTGGTTGGAGGATTGCCACCAGAGGCAGAAGAAGTGGTGCGATCGCGTGCTTTAGAATTACAATGCCCGATTTTTACGCCTCAACCCGCCCATCAAATCGCTACAGGATGGGCAGAATATCAAAATATTAAAAATTCTAAATTAATTAAATACCCGTTACCGTTAGCGGGACAAATTCAATTAACTAATTCAGCTTTGGCAATAGCAGCTTTAGAAATTCTCCAACAACAGGGTTGGCAGATTTCTGAAGAAGCCATAATTAACGGTATGGCAAAAACTAAATGGCCAGGGCGGATGCAATGGACTACCTGGAAAAGCCATAAATTATTACTTGATGGCGCTCATAATACCGCCGCCGCCCAAGTTCTCCGCCAGTATGTTGATAGCTTAGACGCAGTTAACCCTAAGCCCGTGAATTGGGTTATGGGAATGTTTACCGATAAAGATCATGCTGATATTTTTACCGCCCTACTGCGGCCAGGCGATCGCCTTTTTTTAGTACCAATACCAGTAGAACCCTGGCCAGGTAGAACTTCCGCTGATCTAGACTACTTATCAAACCTAGCTTACAGCCTTTGTCCCCAATTAAGCGATCGCCAAATACATCCAGATTTATTCACAGCACTAGAAACCGCAACCTCAACCACCACCACAGACGATTTAATCGTTTTATGTGGTTCCCTTTATTTAGTAGGCGATTTTTTATCACCCACCAATATAATTCGTAAATCATAATTACGAATTACGAATTACGAATTACGAATTTATCTATTGTTCCACTCTTGCGCCGCATCTTCTACAGCTTTATCTACAGTCTTTTGGTTTAACATTGCTGCTTGCAAGTTCTCGTAAACCGCCTTTTGCAGTTTCTTGGAATCTTTCAAAGTAGGAGTTAATATTTCTGCTTTTTGCAATTGTTCAGCAGTAATAACTCGTGCTTTTTCAACTGTTGAAGCATTAGCTGGAACATCTTTAAAGTAACTATCAGATAATGCCTTGGCTGTAGAAGGTAGGACATTTGCAGCTTTAGCAAAAGCTAACTGATTTTCGTCATTGGTGACAAATAAAGCAAACTTCACAGCGCCGTCTGGTTGTTTGCTATCGCGGGGAATAACTATGTTCATCACTGCGACATTTTTCTTACCTGTGTCCCCAGTCAGCTGAGGCGCTATTCCCGAAGCTTGAGCAATTTTCGGGGCATTATTTGCGATCGTTTTCAGGAACTCTGGCCCAGAAGCTAGAAACACAGTCTCTCCAGATTGGTATAAATCGATCGCGTGGCGATGTCCTTGGGTTAAAGCCTCTTTCGGAAGCAGCCCTTTTTTATACAAATCTACCCAATACTGAAACGCTGCCTTACCTTGTGCTGAATTAAACGCCGCTTTTCCCTCAGCATCTATTAGCGTGACTCCCATTTGCACGAAAGATTCCAGCACTTCACCGGAATCTTGCGGTACGAAAGTCACAAAAAAGGCATATTTCCCTGTCTTATCTTTAATTTGTTGGGCTGCTTGTGCCAATTCTGCGTAGGTTGCAGGGACTTTATTGATACCTGCCTGTTTTAATAAATCAGTGTTATAAATGGTTAACCGTGTGGTGAGATACCAGGGAATCCCAAAACTCTTGCCATTAAGGGTACTTGCTTTCCATATATTCGGTAGATAGGAGGAACGTACATCGTTTGGGACTTTCGCATCTAAATCTAACCAGGCATTTCGTCCAGCAAGTTGGGAAGCGAAACCCGGATTGAGGTTAACTACATCAGGTGGTGTTTTTGCTGAGACAGCTGTTAATATTTTGTTCTCCATTGCTGCCCAAGGTACATCAACCCAGTTAACCTTTATACCTGGATTTTGCGATTCAAAATTCGTAATTAGGCTTTTGAAGTAGTCGGTAAATTGAGGTTGGAGTTGCATTGTCCAAAACTCAACAGTTGCCACTCCTGAAGTAGCTTGTTTTGTATTTGTACCAACATTACCTGTGCTGCAACTTACCATCCAACTGGTTAATAAGCCAAGTAGTGTAAAAGCAACAAGTTGTTTAAATTTTCGCAATTGAATCATTTTCCCAGTATTTTTACGCTTGCTCAGTGTCAAAAGCTTAGATCAGAATTGTCGAGATTATAGGCTAAATAAATTACTTAGCACCAAGTCCGTTTTTAGTATCATTTAAATTTTCAATTTAGCAGTCCAGCGGGCACAACTGTGGTAAAAACCTTCAAAAGTCTGTTTGGCAAATCGAAGAAAGGGGTCGGCATTGAACTTGCTCCCGAACGGGTAAATGTAGTTCAGTTACGCAAGCAGGGTCAAGGCTTGAAACTAGAAACCTTTACATCGGTAGCAGTTCCAGAAGGTGTAGTTACCGATGGTCAAATAACCGACCCCGCAGCAATGGCGCAATTAATCCAACAGGCGCTAGCTGAGAGCAAAATCAAAACTTCTCGTGTTGCTACTGGTGTACCAGGGCGAGATTCCATCGTTCGGATAATACCAGTGCCAGCAGAGTTAGATGACAAAGAACTGCGAGAAATGGTTCTCAACCATGAAGCAGGTTTATATTTGCCCTATCCTCGTGAAGAAGCTGATGTAGATTATCAGAAACTTGGGTACTTTGTAGATGAAGATGGCATTGAAAAAGTACACGTACTTCTAGTTGCCACCCGCAAGGAGATAACGGATACCTATATTAGTACATTCGAGCAAGCAGGTTTACAAATCGATGTTTTAGAAATTAACAGCTTTGCTTTAATTCGGACTATTCGTGAGCAACTGCGACAATTTGGGCCACAAGAAGCAGCTGTACTCGTAGATATAGAGTTCGATAGTACAGAAATTGCCATCATCGTTAACGGAGTGCCGCAATTTTCGCGCACAGTCCCCATCGGGACTTATCAAATGCAAACTGCCTTAGCAAGGGCAATGAGCTTACCCACATCACGAGATATGGAACTGTTACACGGAATGATTATTCCCCCAACTCCCATAGATGGCGGAAAAACCGGTGTCACCGAACTCGATCCTGGTATGGCAGCCATATTGAGAGTGTTGGGAGAACTAACGGATGAACTGCGTCGTTCCATCGATTTTTACCTCAATCAAAGTGAAAATTTGGAAGTAGCGCAGATTATATTAGCTGGCCCAGGAGGTGGACTCCAACAGTTAGATGAATTCTTTACCCAACGATTGAGCTTGCCAACTACCCAAATAGATCCAATCGGGTCTTTGTCTTTGGAAGTTGACACTGATAAATATCCACAGGTGCAACGCTCTGGCTTGGCGATCGTACTTGGTCTAGGAATGCGGGAGGTGTAAAAAAATGTACAGCCTAGATGTTAACTTTCTTAAAGATCGTCCAGCATACCAGAAAAAGCCTGAGAGAAAGGGAGGAGTAGGCCTAAAGCTGCCTACGGGAAATTTAACACCAGTGTATGTGGGAGTTGCATTAGGTGTAGGTCTTCCAGCTTTATTGGGAGTTAGCTGGTGGATATTGCAAGGGAAGATTGTTGAATTAGATGGTCAGATAGCACAACTAGACCAAGAAAGCAAGAGATTAGATACAGAAATAGGAAATCTGAATAAAATCAAAGCTGAGACGAATGCTATTAAAGGGGAAACCCAAGCTTTAGTCACTGTATTTGATCAGATTCGACCTTGGTCAGCAATGCTGCAAGATTTGCGCGATCGCATTCCAGCGGCAGTGCAAATTGAAAACATCAAGCAAATCCCACCCACTCCGGTAAAGGAAGGTCAGCCAGTAGGCAATCCAGCCGGGGGATTAGAAATTAACGGATTGGCTCGTTCTTTTAACGATGTCAATGATTTCTTATTGAGTTTACAACAGTCTCAGTTCTTGAAGTCCACAGAAAGCAGAATTCTGACAGCAACGTTAGTAGATGCTCCCTTACCACCAGGCATGGAACAACCTAGCAATGGTGTAATAATTAAGCCACCCCAAGTAGTTAAATACACTATTCAATCGAGCATGAGCGAGATTCCAGCTTCAGAATTAATCCGGGAGTTGGAAAAAAAAGGCACAGTGGGGTTAGTGACTCGAATTCGTAGTATGCAACAAACAGGAGTCATTTCAAAATGACGCTGAGTGATGATTTAAATTTTGCCGAACATGGTGGGGAATTCGATTCGGAAACGCCAGCCCACCCCGTGGTATTTGGTATTGCCTTCACACCAAAAATTATTGGGATTTTGGTTGGGGTAATTGGTTTAGCAGGAGCAGGTTATATATTGTTAAACCTGCTGATGCCGGCTTGGGAAAGCTATCAGCAGCAGCAAGCCAAAAGCTCTGAACTGCAAGGGCAAATTGAGCAAAAAAAAGCCAATATCAAACAGATTGACAAAGTTAAAGACGAACTAGCACAGGCAAAACAGCAAAAAGTTCAGGTTTTAGGTTTATTTGCTAACGAAAAAAGCTTAGATACATTGCTGTTGGATATGAACCGCTTAGTTGAATCTGGTAATACTTCAACTTCTATTAATGCAGTCAGAGCCAAACTGAAGAAATTTGTACCAGTTTCCTCAAAACCAGAACCAGTTACCGATGGAACTTTAGGACTACAGGTTGACGGCAAACTGCAACGCAGCAGTATCAATGCCGAAATTACGGGAACTTATGAACAAACACAATCGATAATTCGTAACATTGAGCGGTTACAGCCTTTGTTAATAGTTAAAGATTATCAAGCAACTTTAGCTCCAGTAGAATCAAGATCCCCATTAGATAAAACGCCAGTGCTGGTGGGGCCAGCAGCGATTAATACATCATTCCAGTTACAGGTATTGATGCCAATTAGTCCAGAAGAAATAGCGGCGGCAGCAGCGAAAAATGCCCCGAAAAAGTAGTGAGTAATGAGTAGTTAGGAGTTAATAGTTAAGAGTTAAGAATTATCATTCCTAACTATTCACTTCTAATTCCTTACTCCCAACTTTTCACAATTGTTTGTAAACAAGGTTTTATTAGGTGAGGAATGAACTGTGAAACAGCTTCACGGTAATAGTTTTATATTAGGTACTGCTGCTTTTGTATTTTTGGCAGCTCAACCAGTTTGGGCACAAATTAGTCAAGTTACTAATGTACAGTTAAATGCAGTCGATGGTGGAATCAGCGTTGCTTTGAAAACTTCTTCAGGTTCGCGCCCCCAAGTTTTCACTACGAAAAGAGGCAATGCTTTAATTGCAGATATTATCAATACTCAACTACGATTACCACAAGGTAATAGTTTTCGTCAAGATAGCCCAGCACCAGGAATTGCCTCTGTTGAGGTTAATCAGCTTGATGCTAATAGCATTCGGGTGACGGTAACTGGCAGTAACAATGTACCTGGCAGTCAACCCGTGGTGCGATCGCCAAATGGAATTACACTCAGCTTTAGCCCGTCTGCTGGCACTACAGCATCAGCACCAACGCCAACAGCCTCAACATCCACAGCACCACCTGCTTCTACCGCAGCCCCTGGTCAAAATTCAGGTGTTCTTGTTCCTAACCCGCAAGTCACCATTGACGGACAACCGGCACAAGCTGCTGGGCCAGGTCAACCTCTGAGTCAGGCTCCACCTTTCTTACCTAGAGCCGTCGCCCCACCGGTAGGAGATATTGCCATCTCCAATACTGATGCTTCTCCTAGCACCATTGACTTAGGAACTCAGGAACGTGTACCCCGTTTAGTATTGCGAGATGCACCGGTGCGTGAGGTTTTATCATTGCTTGCTCGTGCTGCTGGTTTGAACTTGGCTTATGTGGGAGGTGAGCAAGCTGCTGGAGGTCAACAAGCTGCTGCTAATGCACCAGCAAGCTCTCAAACAATTTCCCTAGATATAGAAAACGAGCCAGTGCAAGATGTGTTTAACTACGTTTTGCGCCTGAGTGGTTTAGAGGCTAATCGCAGTAATCGCACGGTTTTTGTAGGGCCTAAACTCCCGAATTCCACCCGTGACATGGTTATGCGTAGCTTGCGACTTAATCAGGTAACGGTAGGAGTCGCCCTGAACTTTTTGGTCGGCTTGGGAGCAGAAAGTGCCGTCAGCCGCGAACGACAAGTTACCAGTGTTAATGCTGTACCTGTGGGTACTGGAGTTGCTCCCATTACCCAAACTCAGACAACTACAGAAACCAAAGTTGAAACTCAACGCGTTGATTTCAAAGACTCTAACCCATTACTTAGAGGTTTACAGGCATTAGGAGATGAGCGCACCAATGCCCTGACTTTGATTGGGCCTCCCCGACTAGTTGAGATGGCGATGGCTCAACTAACTCAACTTGATATCCGCCGTCGTCAGGTGGTAGTTAACGTAAAGATTATCGATGTTAACCTCTTGAACACCCAGGACTACAACACTAGTTTTTCTTTTGGGGTTGGTAACAACTACTTTACCAATGATGGGGGTGCAGCATCTCTGAATTTTGGTGGTTCTAGACCAGCTACTAGAGCTGAAACGTCGAGCAGTGTGACTAGTACGCCAGTTATCCAGAATCCCGTTACAGGTGGAACATTTCTAGGTGATGGATTTTTTAATTCTCAAGGCAATATACCATCAGCTACTGCTGATGTAGGTAATCCACTACAACCCGGTATTACAGATTTTACTCCAGGAACTGCGCCAACAGCCACAACCCCTGGAACTCCTGATCAATATACATTTGCTCTCCCAACTTTATTTCAGTTCCCTAAGCGTCTTCTTGCTAGCTTGCAAGCTCAAGTGCAAAATGGCAATGCCAAGATTTTGACAGACCCAACTTTAATTGTGCAAGAAGGTCAAACAGCCAATGTAAACCTGACTCAGGAAGTAGTAGGCAATATTAAAAGGGAAATTGTTCGGGATACAAATCTTGCTACAGAAACAATTTCAGCAGAAAAAGACCGAGTAGGTTTAACCCTAGCTGTTAAAGTTGAACGGATTGACGACAATGGTTTTGTCTCTCTATCGGTAGCTCCCGTTGTCAAAGCACCCCAAGCTCCAGCTACCATCAACGTTGGAGGAGGCGGTACTCAACAAATCTTCTTAGTATCGGAGCGCTCTCTTAATTCTGGCTTGATTCGCTTGCGAGATGGTCAGACCTTAATTCTCTCAGGGATCATTCAAGATTCAGACCGGACTTCTGTTTCCAAAATTCCTATTTTGGGTGATCTTCCACTAATTGGTTCGCTGTTTAGAAGTACAAACAGACAGAACCAGCGCAATGAGGTGATTGTATTGCTCACTCCTCAAATTATGGATGACACAGAAAACTCCTCCTACGGCTATAACTACAACCCAAGCCCAGATGTGAGGCAAATCCTTGAGCGTCGGGGGTTGAAAGTTCCGGCGAGGTAAGCATAACCCCAGCCCTAAAGGGCGGGGTTTTGTAGTAGCCCATAGCTATCTATGAATCAATACGGTTTAGTTAAGGGCTAATAGTGCAAAATTGTGGGTTTTCGAGACGCGATAAATCGCCGTCTCTAGAAGTGTTTTGGTCTTATCTGAACTGTATTGATCTATAAATTGAGAGAACAACATAGATAGCCAGAACCTAGTACAGCACGGCGGAAATAAACCACCCATTCCCAATCAACAAAACCCTTACGCCGTCTTCATTTTGACTTTTGACTTCCGCCTTGCGGTACTAGGGTGTTGACTCTATGGCTTTTTAGGAGTTAAGAAATCATGCAAATTATGTGTAGTCATTGCGAGCTTTGCGAAGCAATCCCAGAGACTTTGCGATTGCTTCGCAAAGCTCGCAATGACACAAGAGAGATTTTGCCCTGACACAAAAATAGCATG
>JBGTMK010000035.1:0-11278 GCA_041743605.1 Nostoc sp. | reverse complement strand
GCAAAGTTTGCTACTTATACTATTTATATATACTACGAGAATTGATTTTACTTAAATATAATAGATATCATACCACTTCTGTTAGGATTAATGCAATATTAATTTTATAAAAAAATACATTTTAATATTAAGAATTATTTTAAATAACGGTAGTTAAATAGTACATAAATTTATAAAGGTGTAAATAAACATAGGTGTATAGGGACTAGCAGGAAAATAAAGTACCAGCTAAAAAGGGGCGACAGTAATATCTCATTTGGGTAATGTTTCAGAAGGTTGCCATTGGGGTTGGTACTGTTCTAACTCTCGTGACAGAACCTTAATTGCTTTTTCATAAGTGGTTTCAACCAGATGTACGATAGGTGCATACTTTATTTTTTCACAAGTCCCTAAGTGCGATCGCAATAAACTTCACCAAAGCTATGATCAGCATAGATTTCAATCACTAGATCAACTGCTGTTGCATCTTTTACCAACGGTTTAATGAATAATTCCGGGTGGAGCGATCGCCAAAAATAATTGACAAATTTATCTATCTCTGCATTGCTCATTCCCGATTTACCCGCAGCAATCATCTGCTGTTCCGCCTGTTTGCGCCACTCCAAAGAAGAACGGTAATCAGTGGGATATAGCACAATTAAACTGTCTAATCGCTCCCACAATGGTAGATAATCGTGGAGGCGAAGATTCATATCACGAGCAAATGCTCTATCTTCATTTGTGAGAATTGGCGGTGGTGCAGTATCAAATAGATCTGCGTTAATTGGACGAACACCCACAAACCAACCTTCAAATAGTACAATATCTATGTTTGTGACGATTTCTGGATTAGTGCGATCGCCAGCACCTCTGTATGCAGATTTATCAAATCGAGGAACCATTACTGGGCTTTGCGACTGGCGGATTTGATCTAGTACTTTTAAACCTAAGTCTACATCGTGGGTTCCTGGTGGGCCGCGCCAAATTAAGCGGGAATCTTGCTGTGTTAAGAGTAAGCGATCGCTGTAAGTTTTATATAAGTCATCCAAAGATAAACTCACAGTCCGGTATCCCAACTGATCAAGAATCAAACTGAGAATTTTGCACGTTGTGGTTTTACCAGTACCTTGTCCTCCCAAAATTCCCTGAATCAGAGGGCGTTTTAACTGTTGACGCTGCGATGCTAGTTTGATTCCCAAAGGTAGCCACAAGTCCCACAATACCTGTAACATTTCCTTGGATTCGATTTTGAGGCTAGTTAGGCAGAATTCGTTAAAAGCTGGTAAGACAGATTTTAGTAAATGCGATCGCCTTTCGATCACTTCATCTACATTTTCCGTCGTGATCCCAAAAGCTTTAGCCCTCGACTTATCTGCTAACGCCGCTTTTCTTGCTTCCTGCTTCTCCATCTCCCTCATCCTATGATCCCAGCTTAAAGGCTTCGAGAAACAGGCCGTAGATGAAACCAACTTTGAAGAGATTTAGTGATTCTACCAATAGCGATCGCTTGGCGAAAAAGCTCTGACTGTAAAATATTCTACTAGTCACTTCCGTCAACACTACTAAGAAAGCAGCTACCACAACATCTAATTCTGCGCGTTGACCGGCTGTAGTGGAAATTACGTTTGCCAGAAAAAAACCGAACAAAAAACTAATTATCAGCAACGATAGTCGCCGCCAAGGATTTAAAAACCATTGCCCCAAGCGTGTAGCAATGGCATCTAACAAGTTATTCAGACGAGTGTTTTGCATGAAAAGGACTTCTGGGGAAAAGTCAAGATATCTTGAAATATCTTTTCTATGTTAAGGAGGGTATTTGGTTTTAGCATAAGCTTGTTTGTTAATATTATAAATATCTACTGGGCTTCCAGTGTTGATTCAAATTTGTACATATTATGGGCTGGCTCGGTATCAAATTTCATTATTTTTATCCAAGCCTACGGTGAATATACAAAGCAAATAGTGTCTGTAATCCTTGCTTGTCAAACATCAAGGAAATTGTTTGCTCTACAGATTTTGTACTCACAATGATGCTTATAATACATTCGCGTGCTTAATTTTAAGAAAGTCTATATTAAGCTACTTTCTATGATGAGCTTTTGTGATAATAGGCTAGTATTTGGTCAAGCCTAGACAAAATATTTATTTCTAATAACTATCAATATGAAATCCTCAGTATATCGTAACGTCGGTGTTACAGCTTCTTGCTTGGGACTGCTTGTTGCTCTGGTGGGATACTTTGGAGTTAGCATATCCTTTGAGTCTACAAACCCAGATACATCTTCACAACTGCCAACTGAAACTCAAGAATGGGAAGCAAGTTCTGTTTCACCTGAAAAAGATATTTCCGCTAATCTATCTACTCCAGCAACTACTCCAACCAATCAAGTAGAACAAAGTAGTAAAGAGAATACTTATCCTGTCTTGGCAGAACGTGATAAATCAGGAAGCATTGCCAACGAACAAGGGACTTTGCGAATGAGCAATCAAACAAATCAGCCTGTGCGATTGGCTCTACTGGCGCGACAGTCGGTAGCAAAAGGCTCTAGTACTAAACAAGCTAACTATGATCTACCGGCACATTGGGATTTTGCTCCCCAAGAAGGTAGTGAGAAGGGATTGGTTCTATCCCTACCTCAGAATAATTTAAAGCTGGAGAAAGGAGATATTTTAGTTGCTTTTGCACAAGATGGTTCTCGTCGTTACTGGGGCCCTTATGTTGTTGGCGAAACTCAATTACCTAAATGGAATTCTCAAAACAGAGAATGGCAACTAGTGCTGAGTGCTGAGTAGTAAAAATGTTAAATTTTAAGTTTATAACTCAGTATTTAACACTTGTTTCCTTGAAGAAGAACAAAATATAGATAACCAACGACTATTGATTAGTGATTGTTGACTATTGACTAAATGAGAATGAAATTGAGTGTTAATGGCACTGTTGATCAGTGGTTCAACAAAATAGAAAAGAATCCAGCCCTTGGTTTAACTGTGTCGATTTTGTGGTTGATAGTGGTTTGCTGGATAGCTTTTGGGTGGAATTTGGGCAAAATTGGCTTGATTGATGAGACAGAACCGTTGTTTGCCGAAGCTTCCCGCCAGATGTTCCTCACAGGTGATTGGATTACCCCATTTTTCAATGGTGACACTCGTTTCGATAAACCGGCTTTAATTTACTGGTGTCAAGCGATCGCATATCACATAATTGGGGTGAATGAGTGGGCAGTACGTTTTCCTTCTGCGATCGCAGCTTTCGCTTTAGTTTGTTTGGCTTTTTACACCGTACACTGGTACTTGGGTAAACAAGACGAATTAGAACAAGTTTCACGTCCTACTCGCCGCTACTTAACATCTTTCATGGCCGCAGCGCTCATGGCGCTCAATGGCGAAACTATTATTTGGGCGAGAATCGGTGTCTCTGATATGATGCTCACCGGATGTATGGCATCAGCTTTGTTATGTTTCTTTCTTGGGTACGCGGGGAAGGGAGGGAGCAGGGAGCAGGGAGCAGGGGGAGATGGGGGAGCAGAATTAAGAACCAATGCCCAATCCCCAAAGCCCCATGCCCTATTCCCTAATAAGTGGTACTTAGCTTTTTATGTGCTGATTGCTGGTGCAATTTTGAGTAAAGGGCCAGTGGGAATTGTCTTACCAGGGCTAATTGTTCTCGCCTTTTTGCTGTATGTAGGAAAGTTCCTAGAGGTGTTGCGGGAAATGCGCGTCCTTGTAGGCATACTGATAATTATCGGTTTGTCAGTGCCCTGGTATGCTTTAGTAATTTGGCGCAATGGCTGGAATTTTATTAATGCCTTTTTTGGTTATCACAACCTAGAACGCTTTACAGAAGTAGTTAATGGTCATTCAGCACCTTGGTATTTTTACTTCTTGGTGGTGCTGTTGGGCTTTGCCCCATACTCAATATATTTACCAGCTTCTATAGTAAGACTAAAGTTTTGGCAGCGATCGCATTGGCGATCCCAAGAACGTTTTCAGCAATTTGGTTTATTCGCCTGGTTCTGGTTTGCTGGCATCTTTGGCTTTTTCAGCATTGCCGTCACCAAACTTCCTAGCTACGTATTGCCTTTAATGCCAGCAGCAGCAATCCTGGTAGCCCTGTTATGGAGCGATCTTTTCCAAGATAAGGATACACGGCAAACAATTTCTGTTTCTTCCTCTCCCACTCCTCCCATCTCGTTGTCTTTTCTGCGAGTAAGTGGTTGGGTGAATGTAGTATTTTTATCAGTTCTGTCAACAGCACTGTTTAACATAACTCAGATATTAGGTAGCGATCCAGCCATAACCAACTTCCACGAACTAATTAAACAATCTGGTTTACCACTAATCGCTGGTGTACTTTGGCTTGTTTGTGCCGTTGTAGTTGCAGGGTTACTATTGAGTCGCCGCTGGAACTACATTATCGGTGTTAATTTACTAGGGTTTGTGGCGTTTTTGATTTTTGTTTTAACACCTGCTTCGTTCTTTATTGATCGAGAACGTCAATTACCCTTAAGGGAGTTGTCTGCCGTCATCCTAGAAGCAAAACAACCGAATGAAGAATTGATCATGCTTGGCTTCAAAAAGCCTAGTGTGGTATTTTACAGCAACATCCGCATAAATTATTTAAGATTTCCCCAAGAAGCTACAGAACACATTCAAAACCAGGCTGCGAAGGGACTACAACCTCCCTCACTGCTGCTATTGGCTGAACAGAAAAAGTTTTTACAAATGGACTTACAGCCAGATGATTACAAGAATTTATCAACCAAGGGTGCTTATAACTTGGTTAGAATTCCTTTTAAGAAAAAGAAAAATGAAAAAATAGATATATCATAATTTGTCATTAGTCATTTGTCATTTGTCCTTTGAGAATAACTAATGACTAATGACCAATGACCAATTAACATTTGCCATTGTACCCGTTGACAGCTAAAGCTTGATTGATCTGATTTAATAGGTCTTCCATTGAGATTGATCGCGGTAATATTTGGGTAGCGATCGCACCAACAACAGTTTCTATCGATTCCAAACCATTCTTCTTCTGCTTGTCAATTTCCTTATAAGCTACCCCAGGCTGTAAACTGGTTTCTGGGCGATTTAATCGCTGATTCAGTACCAAAACTGGTGGTAATTTGTCAGGCGAATCTCCCAAGGTTTTCAGTGCTTTTAGCAAATCTTTGTGGATAGCAGATTCTCCTAAACAAATTAGCAGTAAGTCAACGCTTTGGTGGCGAATTTGTTGTAATACTTCTGCCCAACAAGGACTCATCGCCGCTTTAAAACCTGCTGTTTGTAGGTACTGAATTAAAGCTTGGAACCATTCAGACCCCCGTTCCGCAGTTTCACTACTAATTGAGCAATTTTTTTCTGTCCGATAACCCTTCGCTGGCTTACGTCTTACCTGTGGAAAATCACGCAGCATTGTCAAATCCACTACCAAGATGTTAGGAGGGCAGCAAATACCAGAAGCAATTTGCAGTACTGATACTAAGGCATCGGTTTTATCGGTGCGACTGCTGTTGTCTTTAGCAAATGGTGTCAAGTAAGGAAATACAGATAGCCCTGGTATTTTAGAAGCTATTAAGGTAGTTGCAACATCGCAAGTAACCAATGGTATAGCCGCCAAACGCGAGTGCTGAATTAGTTGTTGCAGATAAATTTGGGCGGTGGTACTTTCGACATCTAGCAAAATGACATCAAATTGCCATACCCGCGCCAAAAGTTCTGCCTGATCTAGATCATCTACTTCAATCACTCGGTGTTCTCGAAGTGAGGGGTGAGGATTGACTGATTCCAACTGGGGATTCACCAACCTGAGAATTCGCAGTGGGGTTTTAGTTGGGATACTTGCGCTGTTGTTTAACCCTTGCTGTGGAACTGCTTGTACACTACATAATTTTTCTAGAACTGGTGTCAAAACCTGATGCTCTACTGGCAAGCTTAAGAAACCATCGGCTCGATTAGCAAATGCTTGCTCCTTTTCGGCTCCCGTCGCGGTCACAATTACAGATATATGACGGGTTGCAGTGTCAGATTTCAGTAAAGTTAGCACATCCCAGCCTGATAGCAGGGGTAGCAACGGATTCAAAAATATCGCTATTGGTTGCAAGCGCCGAGCTTTTTCGACTGCTTCTGTCCCCGATCGCGCAATCACTACCCGATATCCTAAACCTTTGAGTTGTTCGGTTAAGTCTTCAATATATCGGGCTACTGCCTCGACTACCAAGACTAACCGTTGCGAACTGGCGGGATGATGCTGTGTGGACGTACTAACTTGCTGACGAGCTGGTGCGGGGATTTCTCGTATCTGTTGATATCGTGTTTCTTCGTCTTCTCCAATTCCCATCTCTGGTTCAGAAAAGCCTGTTTTTGGCGGACTAGGTGGCAGAAGTAGTGTAAACTGACTACC
The DNA here is from genome assembly GCA_041743605.1 of Nostoc sp. Taxonomy (GTDB): domain Bacteria; phylum Cyanobacteriota; class Cyanobacteriia; order Cyanobacteriales; family Nostocaceae; genus Nostoc. The sequence goes on along the minus strand of JBGTMK010000035.1, from coordinate 4,896 downwards.
TTTTCCTTCACGCGACAAGAAACTGACATCTCCTCCGTGGAGACGAGCCAAGGCGCGAGTTAACACCAGCCCCAAACCAGTGCCTTCAAATTGGCGGGTGAGGGGATTTTCTAGTTGTTGGAATTTTTGAAAGATTAAGTGTTGCTGGTGTTCAGGAATGCCAATGCCTGTATCCCAAACCGTAAAGGCAATCCATCCTTCCCAACGACTCACCCGCAGCCCAATTTCGCCAGATATTTCGGTGAATTTAAAGGCGTTGGAAAGTAGGTGTACTAGCATCTGACGTAAGCGCAACTCATCTGCCACCATCTGATCTAAGCCTAGTTCAATGGAAAGGCAGAATTGGGGAGCAGATGAACGGGCATTTGGAGGTGGTGAGGCAGATGTAGCTTTGGTGGTTTGAGTGTGGAGGGCTTTGGCTTCCGATAGGGCGCGATCGCATACAGCCCGAATTTTCACCGGAGTCAGCGTCAAATCCATTTGTCCCGTTTCCATGCGGGTTAAATCCAAAATGTCATTAACCACACTCATCAGGTGGCGTCCACTTTGATGAATCAGTCCCGCATAACGGGCTTGACGCTCGTTGAGTTCTCCCAACTGCTGATCTACAAGCAAGCGTGATAATCCTAAAACGGCAGTTAGGGGAGTCTTAAGTTCATGACTAATACAAGCTAAAAACTCATCCTTCAACCGATTTAGTTGAATTAAATCGGCATTCTTTGCTGCTAATTCTTTACAAAGCTGTTGCTGTTCAGTGACATCAGTCGCTAAAACTAACCACAAATTATTGCTGAGTGTAACCTCCTCTTCAGCACTCATAACTTTAAACTCAGGACTATCTAAGGGAATTTTGGCAAACTGCCAGATTCGCTCCTGACCATTTTGCACTTCGACAACGCAGGTACAAGTACCCACCTGACTATCTAAATAGCACCGATTGTATCCAGTATCCTCAGATGCCTCTTGCTGAATCAGTTCTGGTTCACCACCATGCTCATTCTCCCTTCCATTGGGATAAACCTTGACTGCTCCTTGAGTGACATATTCTGGTGTTTCCAAGAGGTTAGGGATAAGTATTGCCTCTACTTGTTGCCTAACTCCTTCTGGATCTTTCAAGGTTCCTAATTGTTGCCACCAAGCAGGATTTCGTGCTATCACCTCGCCATTATCGGTTTGCAACATCAAAGGCCAAGGCAGTCTTTCTAGCAAGTGTACTAATGGCTGGTGTCCTAACGACTTGGATTCACTTGGGCTAGGATCATACTCATGGCGATGCTCACCTGAACTTTGTAACCTAGCCATGCGTTCCTGAGCCAGCGATCGCAACAGACGTGAACTATCCAGCAGCCCCAAATATCGACCCTCGGAGTCAATCAGCGCCCAATCTAAGTTCTGGCGTTGTTCGGCTTGTGGATCACACAAGTGCAAACTCAATTGCTTTACACGCTCAGAAGCGGATATTGTCTGTATTGGCTCAATTAGACCTTGACCCCAGGTAGAGAGCGATTGCTGTAAATTTAGATTTTTATCTTCACTATGTGCTAATAATTTTGGGATTAAACGGGCAGAATACAGCAATCCTATAGGGCGTTGCTGTTGATTCACTACTACCAAGCGATCGCACTGCTCTTGCTCAAAAATCTCTAGCACCACTGCCAGAGAACTTGTTTGAGGGCAGCTAGGTACGGTTGCCTGAAAGTCATAAAGCGGGTAATCTAGCATTAACATAGGGCTTTGGGGGTCATTCTTCCTATGGGAACCTCCAGCATTTCCATCTGCCAATTGATGGTCTTTTCGCTTGAAGCCATATCCTCTAAGAAGACTCATATAAGCAACTCTGGTTATTTCAACGCCATTAAAACAACGGGATTTACCCTCATAGACACTTGCTTGCGGATGAGTGCATTTTTCCAAGAACCGACGTTTCTCATTCTTAGCAACTAGCCTCTCCAGTGTCTTACTGGTATTTAAACTCCTCATCCATAGCGACGACTAAAACAATTATGACCCCAAAGATTCGCTTTAGAACCTTGAGGAATTATAATGATTTAGAATGCCACAATCCTTTAAGTTCGTTTAAGTATCTTATCAAGGAGCAAAATTAAGAAATCTATCTATTTATATACATAAATATGCAAATAATAAATTAGCGTGTTTTGCTATCCCGACAGATATCTCATCATCAAAGAGTAACCAAGTCTTACTACTCAGTTGCTGCACTAGGTTATTGAGTAGGTGGCACTATCTGCGAATACAGAGCATTATTTTGGGATGGACTTACTAGTTTACTGCATACCCGGTATTACCCTAGAAGCGTTAGCTAAGTTTATCAGCCCACGTTTCTTGGTCAGGGCGATCAAGGAGATATATTCAAGAATAGATGTTATTACCGATATTGATTCTGCAACCTGATGTTAACAAATATTTAGCTTTTCTAGTTGACTTAGCCAACCGAAAAGGTTTGAGCGGGCGGATGTGGAAGTTGATTGACTCGATTATTACCCAATTTCCCTACCTACCTGTTGCTGCAACTACCTCTGGAAAAATCAACTATTTACCAAATTGGCCCCAACAAAATCCAAGTGAAGCATACACTGGCAAGTACCTCTACGTATTTGCTAGTCAGATGCAAAAAAGCCAACAGCATTTCCAGGACATGACTCCAGCCGAAAGGCAAGAATTATTAAAACAGCTTAAATTACATTACAGTTTGATTCTTATAGATTACTTTACCACAGATAAAACCCTAAAAGATAAAATTGATAAATTTATCAACACTATATTTTATGCTAATATTCCTGTGCCCCAAATTATCGAAATTCACATGGAGGTAATTGAAGATTTTTCTAACCAGCTAAAACTAGAAGGAAGGAGCAATGAAACGTTACTTGATTACCGCCTAACGTTGATAGATATCCTGGCTCATCTCTGCGAAGTATATAGGAGTTCCATTTCTAAATAAAATCTATTTAGAAATGTTTAATTTTAAACAAAGTCCTGTTATTAGCGACTCATAATGTGTGTTTGCATCTTGTATTTTTATGATCATGACTAAAAATTAAGTATATGAATAAAGCTAGAAAAACCTACGTTCTCAAACTTTACGTAGCTGGAAACACACCTAATTCTGTCCGGGCATTAAAAACACTCAAAGATATTTTAGAACAAGAATTTGAAGGTGTTTATGCTTTAAAAGTGATCGATGTCCTGAAAAGTCCTCAACTGGCGGAAGAAGATAAAATATTGGCAACGCCAACATTATCCAAAATTTTGCCTCCACCCGTTCGCAAAATTATTGGGGATCTTTCAGATAGAGAAAGAGTATTGATTGGATTAGATTTGCTCTATGAGGAACTGAGTGAAGAAGATTTTGAAGAGTAGATTTTAATCATAAAAAATAATAAAAACTAGATTTTAATACCCTTTTGTTATTAAGCAATGAGTGAAAACGAGCAATTAGAACCAAAGCAACCACCGAAACTTGGAGGTATAGAAAAAATCCGCACGATGATCGAAGGGTTTGACGATATTAGTCATGGTGGTTTACCAATTGGTAGAACAACCTTGATCAGCGGCACATCTGGGACTGGCAAAACTTTATTCTCTCTTCAGTTTCTCTATAACGGCATCACCTACTTTGACGAACCAGGTGTATTTGTTACTTTTGAAGAATCACCCAGTGATATTATTAAAAACGCTCATGTTTTTGGGTGGAACCTGCCACGACTAATCGAAGAAGGTAAGTTATTTATTCTTGACGCATCTCCCGATCCAGAAGGTCAAGATATCGTCGGTAATTTTGACCTTTCTGCACTCATTGACCGCCTGCAATATGCCATCCGCAAATACAAAGCTAAACGAGTTTCAATCGACTCAATAACAGCGGTATTTCAGCAGTATGAAGCTATGGGAGTAGTACGGCGTGAGATTTTTCGCCTAGTGGCACGTCTGAAATTACTACATGTCACCACTCTTATTACAACTGAACGTGGCGAAGAATATGGGCCAGTTGCCTCTTTTGGAGTGGAAGAATTTGTTTCGGATAATGTAGTAATTGTTCGTAATGTTTTAGAAGGAGAACGCCGCCGTCGCACAACTGAAATTCTCAAATTGCGCGGCACAACTCATATGAAAGGCGAGTATCCCTTTACGATTACTAATGAAGGAGTTAACATCTTCCCGCTGGGAGCACTGCGCTTAACTCAACGCTCTTCTAATGTCAGGGTATCTTCTGGCGTCAAAACCTTAGATGAAATGTGCGGTGGTGGTTTCTTTAAAGATTCGATTATTTTGGCAACAGGAGCCACAGGTACTGGTAAAACCCTGTTAGTAAGTAAGTTTATTCAAGATGGCTGCCTCAATGGAGAACAAGCAATATTATTTGCTTACGAAGAATCACGCGCCCAACTATCTCGTAATGCTTCCTCTTGGGGAATTGATTTTGAAGAATTAGAACATCAAGGTTTACTCAAAATAATTTGTACCTATCCTGAATCAACTGGTTTAGAAGACCACTTACAAATTATAAAATCAGAAATTGCTATCTTCAAACCAGCTCGCATCGCCATTGACTCACTATCAGCACTAGCTAGAGGAGTAAGCAATAATGCATTTCGGCAGTTTGTAATTGGTGTGACGGGTTATGCTAAACAAGAAGAAATTACTGGTTTCTTTACCAACACAACTGACCAATTTCTGGGAGCGCATTCGATTACTGAGTCTCATATTTCCACGATCACCGACACAATTTTGATGTTACAGTACGTAGAAATCCGTGGAGAAATGTCGCGGGCAATTAACGTATTTAAAATGCGAGGGTCTTGGCATGATAAGGGCATTCGTGAGTATAATATCACTGCTGATGGTCCCGATATTAAAGATTCTTTCAGAAACTAC
>JBGTMK010000034.1:0-3516 GCA_041743605.1 Nostoc sp. | reverse complement strand
GTGCATTTCGAGGGGAGCGCGTTCAGTTGGAGTTCCCAGCCCATGTGTCCATTCTCTGCCAATCCTGTCAAACTATTTATTATAGTCAAAAAAATTAGTGGGGATGTGTTGATAGTAGGGAGTGAGCGCCACGGTTTAACTTGCGGGAGCAAATCATCAAAATCAGCAAACAATAATGAGGATTGCGCCGTGATACTGAAGTTTGAGGATGCTTACCTCAAAAAGTTTGTCTCAACTGATGACAGATGCCCCACAGTGGACTGGATGGATGGCGTGATAAAGTTGGGCACAGAAAGCTATCGCTCAAAGGTCAGTTCCTCCCAAGCAAAAAGAACTAACTCTTATCGAGCATCCAGGGATTACTAACTATGGGGAAACATTTAGTATCTTTGGATCTATGACTAAATTCGGTTCCATATTCTTTGACACAATATCACAGTCAATACCCCCTAATATTAGATGGGGCGGCTCAAAGCCGTTTGAACTTTTTCTGGAGAAATCTCAATGACCATTTCAATGTACCAAGCTTTAATACCCGTGTCTATTCGCACACTGAATAACCTTGCAAATATTCTTGAAAAAGGTGCTGCTTATGCAGAAACTAAAAAAATAGATCCGAATGTCTTGATTAATAGTCGTCTATCCCCAGATATGTTTCCATTATCAAAACAAGTGCAGATTGCCTCTGACATCGCTAATAGAGGTGCCGCACGGTTAGCAGGAATAGAACCACCTAAATTCGAGGACAATGAAACTACATTTGGTCAACTTATTGACCGTATTCAAAAAACTATCTCTCATTTAAATACTTTTAAACCTGAGCAAATTGATGGTTCAGAAGAGAGAGAAATTACCCTGCAAATGCGTGACAACACTCTCTGTTTTCAAGGAATGCCATTTCTCCTATATTTTGTTTTACCAAACCTTTATTTCCATGTCACAACAGCCTATGACATTCTTAGACACTGTGGTGTAGAACTTGGCAAAGGAGACTTTCTTGGTCAGCCTTAAGCTGTTGACTGATTACTATTGTGGACTTACTTCTTTAATATAGTTTTTCGTTTTTCGTCTTAGTTCTACAAGATCCGTGCATCATCTGACGAAAGTAATTCGGGGTTGCTGAAAAAGAAAGAGAAGCTCACAGGATATAGATTATCTGACCAAAGAAGTATATTCAGGTGCAAGACTTGAGGGTAAAATAGCCCAAAATCCTTGCATAACCGCGACCAGCAGTACACAAGTGTGCTTTTTGTAACTATGTACCGGAAACAGGGGCAAAATCCAATCTCACCAGAGAACTTTGAATTTCCGTTTTCAGGCAAGTTGTCATCAGATAATCGTTGGATTATTCTGGCGAATTTAATACCCTGGGCAGAATTTGAAGAGGAATATTCATCCGGGTTCTCTGTAGAGATGGGAGCGCCAGCAAAATCATTTCGGATGGCATTAGGGGCATTAATAATCAAAGAAAAACTAGGAATAAGTGATAGAGAGACAGTAGAACAAATCAAGGAAAACCCTTATCTACAGTACTTCATAGGGATGTCATCTTATATTAATGAAGCTCCATTTGATGCATCTATGCTAGTCCATTTTCGTGAAAGAATTAGTGCAGACTTAGTAAACAAAGTAAATCAAGAAACTGTTAAGAGGATACTAGAGACAACATCTTCGACTTTAGCAACTGAATCAACTGAATCAACTCAAAAAAAAACAGAAGAATTAGAAAAAGAAGATAACACGCCAAAAAATCGGGGAAAATTAATATTAGATGCGACTTGTGCGCCAGCAGACATCAGCTATCCAACAGATTTCGAGCTATTGAACCAAGTAAGAAAACAGACAGAACGAATAATAGACCTTCTTTATGAACAGATAAAAGGTACATTAGAGAAAAAACCAAGGACTTATCGGAAAATAGCAAGAATTGACTACTTAGAAGTCGCTAAAAAACGTCGTGTATCCCAAAAAGATAGGAAAAAAGCGATTAAAAAGCAGCTTCAATATATCAAAAGAAACTTATCTCATATTGACCAGCTAATCAGATCAGGAGCAACTCTAGAAAAACTAAGTACTAGACAATATAAAATGTTGCTTGTAGTTGTAGAAGTTTATCGTCAACAACTATGGTTGTATGAAAATAAAAAACAGAGTATTGATGACCGAATCGTTAGTTTAAGCCAACCACATATCCGTCCAATTGTCCGTGGAAAAGCTGGGAAAACCGTGGAATTTGGGGCAAAATTATCAGCTAGTTATTTTGATGGATATGTATTTTTAGACCATATTAGTTGGGATAATTTTAATGAATCAGGAGACTTAAAATCACAAGTAGAAGCATATAAAAATTATACTGGCTATTATCCAGAATCGGTTCATGTAGATAAAATTTATCGCACGAGAGAGAATAGAGCTTGGTGCAAAGAAAGAGGTATTATCATGAGTGGTCCTCCTTTGGGCAGACCACCTGCTAATGTTAGTAAAGAAAAAAAGAAACAAGATTTAGAATCCGAGAGAATTCGTAATTGTATTGAAGGAAAATTTGGGCAAGCTAAAAGAAGGTTTAGCCTCAATCGAGTGATGGCGAAACTTTCCCATACTTCTGAAACTACAATTGCTATTACTTTTTTAGTGATGAATCTTTCTACTCACCTGTCGCGGGTGTTTTATGCTTTTTTATGTCTATTTTTGAAAACTGCACCTTTTTTGCAGTTCTATATAACTGAAAGTTATTATTTTGTTAATTAAAAACAACAAAAGCTTATCTTTCATTTTGCTTGAATAACTAGTCAACCCAAAAGAATTGCTTTTTCATACTTTTTCAGCAACCCCTAATTCTACTTAATCAATTAAATACTCTTGCATGTCGCTTTGTCGATGGCGGAGAATACTTATAGCTTTGACCTGGATTTGACGAATCCGCTCTCGACTGAGGTTTAGCTGTTGGCCAATCTGAGCGAGATTGAAATGCTGATCATTCTCTAGCCCAAAGCTTAAAGTCAACACTTGACGCTGTATAGGTGTCAATGGTTCTAAGAATTTAGCCACGTCTTGGGATAGAAGTTCTTGGGTAAGGAGTTTTTCTGGTGAAACACCAACGTCTGTTAAAATTTCGCCCAATTCTGTTTCTTGCTCATCTCCAATTTTTTTATTTAAAGAAATGGCTGTACGAGAGGCACTGAGATATTCTCGAAGCTTATCGGGGCTGATGTTTAATGATGCAGCTATTTCTTCAGCAGTGGCATGGCGGCCGAGTTTTAGAAAGCTTTCTCGCTGCACCTTCTTAATTTTATTAAGGATTTCGGTTAGATGAACAGGCAATCTAATAGTCCGGGATTGTTCTGCAATTGCTCTGGTTATAGCTTGGCTAATCCACCAGTAGGCGTAGGTCGAGAGCTTATACCCCAGGTTCGGGTCAAACTTTTCTATACCCCGTTGTAAACCTATTGCTCCTTCTTGGATCAAATCTAAAAATTCCAAATTGCGGTTCTGGTATTTCTTGGCAACAGAAACTAC
>JBGTMK010000033.1:0-5041 GCA_041743605.1 Nostoc sp. | reverse complement strand
ATACCACCGAAACCGCGCCGAATTCACCCATTGCTCTGGCATTGGTCAAAATTAAACCGTAGAGTAAGCCCCAACGGATACTGGGTAAGGTGACACGCCAAAATATTTGCCAATCTTTCGCACCCAAAGTTCTAGCAGCTTCTTCTTGATCCTTACCAAATTCTTCTAAAACAGGAATTACTTCCCGCGCCACAAAAGGCATACTCACAAACGCTGTAGCCAGCAACATACCTGGAAAGGCAAAGATAATCCTGATATCATTGGCTTGCAGCCAAGGGCCAAACCACCCTTCCCGTCCATAAAGTAGTACAATCATCAATCCTGCGACTACAGGTGAAATCGAAAAGGGCAGATCAATAATGCTCAAAACTATGGCGCGTCCAGGGAATTTATGACGAGCGATCGCCCAAGCTGCACATAGACCAAATACAGTATTCACAGGCAGAGAAATCAAAGCCAGCAAAAATGTCAACCAAACTGCACTGAGAAAATCTGGTCGCGTCAGGTTGGACAGAAATGGCCCAACTCCTTTGCTGAAGGCTTGGAAAAAAACATTGATTGCAGGGATGTATTGAACTAGGGCTAAATAGGCGATCGCTATCCCAATTAAAAGTATTGGCACCCAACTCTTCTGCTCTTGCGGTTTGGCTGTATCTGTATCAGATGCAGATGAGTGAAAACTTGGCTTATCTACTGTCATATCGCCTTGCCCATGCTTGTAAGAAATTAATTGCTAATAGCAGTACCAATGAAATTGATAGTAAAACTATGCCAATTATTGTTGCACCAGAATAGTCATACTGCTCTAACCGTTGGAAAATCAGTACAGGTGCGATTAAATCTTGGAATGGCGTATTGGAAGAGATAATCACAGTCGAACCATATTCCCCAACTGCACGGGAAAAACCCAAGGCAACACCAGTCAAAATCGTCGGAAATAAAGGTGGCAAAATCACCTTCCAAAATGTCTGCCATTGAGAAGCACCCAAACACCAGGCGACTTCTTCAATTTCATGTTCCATTTCCTGAAGCACAGGTTGCACAGTTCTCACGATAAAAGGTAGTGAGATAAATATCATTGCTACCGCTACTCCCGTCCGGCTGAAAGATATCTGCTGAATTCCTAAAGGTGCTAGTAGTGAACCTATCCAGCCGTTATTGCTGTAAACTGTTGCCAGTGTTAACCCTGCTACCGATGTTGGTAGTGCAAAGGGTAAATCCACTGTGGCATCGATCACGCGTTTGAAGGGAAAGTCGTAGCGAACTAAAACCCAAGCAATCAGAGTCCCAAAAATGCCATTCAGGAAAGCCGCAAATAGGGCTGTAACAAAAGTGACATTATATGTAGCTAATGCGATATCACTGGTTGCGATCGCCCAAAATCTTGCCGGAGGTTCTGTACCTGCTTTCAGGAACATGGCAATTATGGGGATAAACAACATCACCGTCAGGTATCCTATAGTGATTCGCCAAGTCCAAGGAACCCGCCCCAATTTCTTCCAAAACGGTGTTTTGCGTTCAACTTCCAAAGAAGGAGATACAGTCGTCACGTCGCTTCGCTCCAAATTCAAAATTCAAAATTAACAGTACTCATAAATAAATTTACTTGCTCTGTATTATGAGTCTGTTTAGGTCAGTATTCGTAATTGTTAATTCGTAATTCCTATAGTCTTTCTGCACACTCTATGAATTACATAGCTTACTTCTTACCATTCGCATCGCGTCTCCTAAAGAGCGCCATTAAGAATTACGAATTACGAATTACGAATTACAAATTATTTAGTTACCTTTTCCTTTGGGCTTGAATCTGATCAAATACACCCCCATCAGCAAAGAACTTCTGATCAACTGTTTCCCAACCGCCGAAGTCTGCAACGGTACCCAAAGTTTTCACCTTGGGAAATTTATCTGTAGCTTCTTTACTTTGAGCCACTTCTTCATTAGCGGGACGGAATCCTAATCTGACAAACTCTTGCTGTGCTTCTGGAGTGTAGAGGAATTTGACAAAACCTTCAGCAACTTCGCGGTTGCCATGCTTGTCAACGTTTGCATCTACCACAGCGATCGGATTGTCAATGGATATATTCACCTCGGGAACGACATAATCAACCTTTTCGCCATTTTGCAGTGCCAAAAGAACTTCGTTTTCGTAGTTGATTAAGACATCTCCCTGGCCTTGCTTGGCGAATGTATCAGTAGCTTCCCGTGCATCTTTAGGCAAGATTGGTACATTTTGGTAAACTCTAGTCACAAATTCAGTAGCTTTAGCCTCATCGCCACCTGTTTTAATTACAGAATCCCATAGTGCTAAGAAATTCCACCTAGCAACGCCTGAGGTTTTGGGATTAGCAGTAATCAATCTCACACCATCTTTGGCTAAATCTGGCCAGTTCTTGATGCCTTTAGGATTGCCTGGACGAGTCACTAATGCTGCAACTGATTTGGAGACAATGCCATTGTTGGGAACTTCTTTCTCCCATCCTGGCTGAATTAATCCAGCCTTCTCAATCTTTTGGGTGTCTCCAGCTAGCGCTAGGTGGACAACATCTGCTTGCAAACCATCGATAATGGCGCGAGTTTGAGTACCAGAACCGCCATAGCTTTGCTTGAAGACGACAGTTTGGTTATGATCTTTCTTCCACTGTTCTACAAACTTAGGAATAATCGCTTCGTGAGCGGCTTTGGTGACAGCAAAAGAAACTAGGGTTACTTCAACATTTGGCTTACTTGCAGCCACAGGACTAGCAGCAGGGGCTTCTGTAGAAGAATTATTCGCAGTTTCACCAGAACAGGCGGCAAGTGCCACACTCAATAAGGTTCCTACCAAAAAGAGTGATACAAAGCCTTTGAGCGAATTTAGTCTGAACCGATAGGTTATATGTTCAGCGTAGGCGTAGCCCGCCCTAAGCATCGCTTCTAATCTTTTCAGTTGGCGTTGCCACAAACTCATTCCATTTCCTCCACTGAATCTACAAATAATCGATGGGAATACAGTTATATACTGTTTATAATACTGGATGATTCCATGTATCTAGTCGCAAATATCAAAAAACCTCACATTCTTTATCAAGAATATGGTGATTCTACCAGTTCTGTGAGGAATTACAAATGCTTTTATTTTCAACTATCAAGTTGTCATCACAATCAGCTACTTGGTGTATCAAGCAACTTGCTAGGGAATAGCTAATTTTTGAGGATAGTTTGTTTGTTGTAGCGTAGGTGTAGCCCGTCATAGAAATCAGCTTCGCTCAACGCAGTGCAACAAAATCAAGTAACGTCTTTAGTGCAAGGACGATCACTGTAGTGAGAAATATACGCCGCTAAAACAAATAATGCACCGATAATTGAGCCTAAAAGTGTTAGGGAAATCATTATTGGCAAGCGACTGCGATCAATTGCTTTTTTGCCAATAAAAGGCAATGTAGCACCAACACTCATAAAAGTTAATGCCAACATATTAGTGGCAAGAGCAATACGCGGTTCAATACTCAATTGCAACATTACAGGGACGGTAATTGGTAATTAAAGAAGTGCTTCCTGTAATGACACTTATTACACTTGTTAGAAAGAAAACTGTAATGAGAAAAATTAATTGGAGAGTAGTCATGATAAGTTATATTTTTATCTGAAGTTAAAATCCTTCATCATTTCATCTATCAGCAGCGTTAGCGAGTCCGCCAGCGTCGAGCTATATTCTTCCTGCGGCTCGATGGAGTGAGGAGCGATCGCAGAACATCCTCTTGACTTGAAAGTACTGAGTGCTGTATATAAATAGCGGAGCGTTTAGCCAGTTCTGAGTAAAAATCCCACTCCCTAGTACCGCAAGGCGGAAGTCAAAAGTCAAAAGTATTATGGAATAGGCTTTTTAGGGATTTTAAATGGTTGCTTTATTTCTGCCGTGGCGTACTAATGATCTATCGCATTAATTTTGATGAGTTTGTAGTAAGCACTTCAGTGCTTATAAAATAAAGGACTTTAGTCCTTTATACGAACTTCGTTACCCGTCAATTTAAACTTAGCAGACTACTAGAACATTTTCATGCAAGGCTTTTGAAACTCGTTTTGTCAGGACTACCTTTCTTTTTAATTGTTTTTTTGCATAACAGGTACTGAAAAACCGTAAAATTACTGTCGGGATAAATTAATCATCTTTTTTTATCTTTTGCCCCAAATCTTTGCTTGGAAAAATTGATGCAATACGAATTAGAGAATTATTCAATTTTTGGTGATATAAAGGAAATCTTTCAGCATCATTACACAGCCAACTTGTGGGGGAGCAAAGAAAGCATTTCTGGCCCAGGCTCAACAATTGAATACACCCAAAATATTCGTCAAGAAATCCCTAAATTAATCAGTGACTTAGATATCAAAGTGATTCTCGATGCCCCATGTGGAGATTTCAACTGGTTCAGAATGATTTCTTGGAAAGAGCCGATTACATATATCGGTGCTGATATCGTAGAGCCATTAATCAATCGAAACAAAATTCTTTATGAGAGTAAAAATAGGAACTTCATCTATTTAGATATCACTCACGATACTTTGCCAAAGGCTGATATGTGGCTTTGCAGAGATTGCCTGTTTCACTTATCAAATCATGATATCTTATTGGTGCTTAAGAACTTTTTCCGAAGCAATGTTAAATATTTACTCACATCAACTCATTCTAACTGCGAGAATGAAGACATTCAAACTGGATCATTTCGCCTACTTAATCTTGAAAGAGAACCATTCAACTTTGGTAAACCTATCGCACTCATAGAAGACTGGATTGAAGGTTATCCTATTAGACATCTCGCTTTGTGGGAACGGGAAGTTTTGATGGATGCTTTAGTACAGGCTGGGAAAAATAACTTACCAGCTTAAGTTTTCCATTACCGTACCGACTTCGGCGTGAGCGTAGGCTGTTGACTTTGATGAAATTTGGACGTTTTTGACTCATGCTATTTTTGTGTCAGGGCAAAATCTCTCTTGTGTCATTGCGAGCTTTGCGAGGCAATCCCAGAGACTTTGCGATTGCTTCGCAAAGCTCGCAATGACT
>JBGTMK010000032.1:0-3717 GCA_041743605.1 Nostoc sp. | reverse complement strand
GTTTATTTTTGCCGTACTTCCATCGGGAGCTTGCCGCAAAATTTCAATTACCTGATCCAAATTAGATAGTGCTTTGAGTAAACCTTCCAGCAAATGCACACGACTTTGGGCTTTCTCCAACTCGTAATTGTAGCGACGATTCAGCGTCTCTTCTCGGAAACTCAAAAACTCCTGCAACAATTGACGCAAACTTAACTGGCGGGGTTGTCCATTCACTATTGCTAGGAGAATTGCCCCAAAAGTTACTTGCAAAGCAGTTTGATGATACAAATGTTGGAGAACTTCTTGGGGATTGGTATCGCGTTTGAGTTCAATTACTACCCGCATCCCTTCGCGATCGCTCTCATCTCGGAGATCGGAAATTCCTTGCAAACGTCCTTGATTTACTAAGTCCGCTACCTTTTCAATCCAGGCAGCCTTATTCACTTGATAAGGCAATTCTGTAATGATAATTGCCGTCCGTCGCTTGCTTCCCCGACTGGCTGGAATTTCCTCTAAAGTCGCAACTCCCCGCAGCAGAATTCCACCTTTACCTGCGGTGTATGCTTCCCGAATTCCCGTCTCACCAATTATTTCTCCACCAGTGGGAAAATCTGGCCCTGGAATTAACTCGAATAATTTTTCATCTGGCAAATCTGGATTGTCGATTAAGGCAATTAACCCATCGACAACTTCCCCCAAATTGTGGGGCGGTACATTCGTTGCCATTCCTACGGCAATACCAGAACAGCCATTGAGCAACAGAAACGGCAACTGAGCCGGTAACACTGTTGGTTCTTGCTGGGAATTATCAAAGTTCCCGACAAATTCCACAGTTTCTTCGCCAATTTCTGTCAGCATTCCCTCATGACTGATCGGTGCGAGGCGCGTTTCTGTGTAGCGCATCGCCGCTGGCGGGTCATTATCGACACTGCCAAAGTTACCGTGTCCTGCCAGCAAAGGATAGCGGCTAGAAAAATCCTGTACCAGCCTTACTAAGGCATCGTAAACTGATTGGTCGCCGTGGGGATGGTATTTACCCAACACATCACCCACTACACGGGCACATTTTCGATAAGGTCTATCTGGTACTAAACCAAGTTCGTGCATTGCATACAAAATGCGGCGATGCACTGGTTTTAAGCCATCACGCACGTCTGGTAGCGCTCGCCCGACAATCACGCTCATGGCATATTCTAGATAAGACCGTTGCATCTCGGTGTGCAGGGCTGTTGGAATTACCTGTCCCGTTGAGAGAAGGTTTAACTGTTTTGCCATGAGTTTTTTCCCTGAAATTTAACTACACAAAAGCCGATGGAACTCAACACTGCGGCAACCACAGCATAACGGATCAAATAGGATTCATAACAAAATTTTGATAGTCGCAGAAGAAAAGGCAGTAGTATCATCCTTGATGACGAGGATGTAAAAGGGATGGGGGATTGGGGACTGGGGACTGGGGACTGGGGACTGGGGACTGGGGATTAGGGATTGGGTAATCAGCAGAAAAATTATGGAATTTGCTCTGACCTCTCCTAGATTTTGGAATGTTTTCTTAGTCCTCAGTACCCAGTCTCGGAGCGGCGTTCCTGCTGCCCCTAACATATAGGTATAGCAGGGTACTCCGACGCTCGAATACTTACTATCACCGCGACCAGTTAAAAAGGATGCACACGAGTATAATCTACATAAACTTAGTAGACATGATACTTACAATGATTGCATTTCTTAATTTTGAATTCTGGAATTCTTTAATCTCCTCACCTCTATAACTAAAATTCTCATGAAAACTGTTTTAATTGTCGAAGACGATCTAATTAATGCTCGTGTTTTTTCCAAAATTTTGTCCAAGCGTGGCGGCTTGGGTGTAAAACACACTGAAAATGTCGAAGAAGTTATAAAAATTGCCCAATCAGGAGAAGCCGACCTGATTTTGATGGATGTTTCTCTGTCCAGAAGTGTTTACCAAGGCAAGTCTGTTGATGGAATCAAAATTACACAAATGTTGAAATCTGATCCGAAAACAGCAAACTTGCCTGTAATTTTGGTTACGGCTCATGCTATGGAAGGCGATCGCGAAAACTTTCTCAAGCAAAGCGGTGCTGACGGCTACATTTCTAAGCCAGTTGTTGACCATCAACAGTTTGTTGACCAAATCATCGCACTTCTACCCACAGACTAACACTGGGAATTAACGACTTAATTTTAGGAATACTTGCCCGCCAATATTTTTGGGCAACTATTTCCCGTATTTAGTTAGTATATATGTACTACGAAAAGGTACTGTTAGGCAAGTGGGGAATGGGGAATGGGGAATGGGAAATGGGGAGAATAAAAAATTACCTCTTTGCCCCTGCTCCCCCGCTCCCCTGCTCCCCTGCTCCTCTGCTCCCCACTCCTATTGAGTAGGCTGTTGCCCAGGGGTTGATGATGATGCTGGTTGCTGTAGGGCTGCTTGAATACGGGGTAATTCTAGGAATTTTTTCGTATCAGACAGTAAGCGATCGCCCCAGAGATTTTCTTTGAGGAAATCCAAATTAGCATAGCGCGAATCGATCCGGAGTGCAGTTTCTCCCAAGGTTAGTCCTTGTTGCCTATCGCCTTTAGTATAGAGTGCCACTGCCAAGGCCAATAAAGGTTCTGCGGCTTGTTTGTCAATGGTGACAGCAGATTGCCATTGCTTAATCGCTCCGGGGATATCACCCTGTTCGTAGTTGATTAAGCCAATATTGTTGATCGCTGGCCAGAATTTTTTATCTTTAGAGACTGCTGTATTGTACTGTGCGATCGCATCAGGCAATCGACCCAGCATAAAGTAAGCATTACCCAAATTAAACAACCCCTCTGGATCATTGGGTTTTAACTTCAAACCCTCTTGGTAATTGACAAGAGCTGCTTGGTAATTTTTCTGCTGAAAATTAGCTGAACCCAAAGCAAACAAAATATCACCATTTTTGGGGTTGATAGATTGCGCTTTTTTCAGACTAGCGATCGCTGCGTCAAACTCTTTAGTTTGCAGTTGCAATCCACCTAAAAGCAACCACACCTTATCATTCCCAGGAGCCAGTTGACTAGCCAGCCGCGCTCGTGGCAAAGCTAATTCAACCTGTTGAAACTGAGCTAGTTGAGCCGCCTCTTGCGCCAAGCTCAAACCCTGCTTCTCTAACTTTGTTGCATCCAGTTGCAGTGTATGGGGTATTAATGCCTGCGCGTTAGCGGCTTTTGGCATACTCCACAAACTACAAACCATTAGAAGAGAAATCAAACTAACATGTTTAGGCACATTACCGCCTTTAAGCCACTAATCAAAGAATCTTTCAGCTAGCTTAAACGATCTCCGCTCTTGACGGCAGTAAAATCTTAGCAATCTTGGCGACAAGGAGAATAACCAATGCCCAATGCTATTAAAAAAACTGATGACTTTTGTCATACCTCAGCCTGGAATTACTAGTGACTTTCGTCATACATAGGTTTGGACTTTTTGATCGATAATTATAATGTATGAATTTATACGATGAGGTAAATATTAAACACTTTCATGTCCAAACAAAAGCAACTGTCTAAGATTGCTGAATTTAAACATCAGCAAAATAGAACTTTAATGCTAATAAGGAGTTAATTCCATGTTGAAACCAAACCGTGTATCGATAGTCTTAGCTGCTGCGGCTCTGATCATTGTTCCCACTCTCTTGACTGCGCCTGCAAATGCCCAGACAGAAGTCTATGTTGTTAGCGATC
>JBGTMK010000031.1:0-1992 GCA_041743605.1 Nostoc sp. | reverse complement strand
CAGCACCTTGACAAGAATTATCTATCAAAAGGGGAAAGCTATAGTAACCTGCGCCTTAAATTTAATAGAGTACTTAAATATTATTTTCGGAATGCCATCTTGCTTTCTAAATACATTGGTGGACAATCGTTTCGGCGTCTCCACGCTAATGATGATGCTGCTTGGGCATTTGTACCAGTTTCACTTTTAAAACAACGTCAGGCATTGACGAAGTTGCAAGAGTATGTTTTTGCTGAGGATGCTTTCAGTTTTTCACCAGGATTACTCAATCAGCTAGCACCATCGCGTTGGGAACATTGGGGTAGTTCTGCACCTAACAATCGCCTTGATTATCCAATTCACGATCGCATTCTGAGTTTTCAAAGTGCCATACTGCGATCGCTATTAGACAGCAATCGGCTAAATCGGTTACAAGATATAGATTTAAAAACTCTGCCTGGAGAAGCACTTTCCCTTCCAGAACTGTTAGATACTCTGCAAACAGGCATCTGGACAGAAGTTTTCGCCCCAGGAGAACCAAAGTCAATTTCTAGCATCCGCCGTTCATTGCAACGGGAATATCTGAATATTTTGCTACAGATGATGTTGGGTAATACTAACACACCTGAAGATGGTCGAACATTAGCTTGGTATAAATTGCGCCAACTCCAAAAAGCCATTGATGTCAGACTCAACCAACTTGGTGAACAGCGTGTTGGAGTGAATGATGTTAGCCCAGCGTTAGCGACGTTCGCCTTAACGTCTTTGGAGCATCAGTCGGAGGGTGAAAGCCTTGATATTTACACCCTAGCTCACCTAGAAGCTTCTGGCGATCGCATCACTAAAGCATTAAATGCACAGTTACTTTCTAAATAGTCATTTGTCATATCATGTCCGACTCAATAGTTGTCATTACGTTCGCTCTTAGCGTTCCCGCAGGGGTACGCTAAGAGCGAACGTTTCACTCCGTTACACTCGCAATGACATATCATAAGTGATTAAGCGGACATGATGTCATTTGTCCCCACCCCTCAGTTACCCAAGATACCGTTGTAATAGACCAATAAAAACTTCTGGTATTTCCAAATGAGGTAATATTCCGGCATCTGCGATCGCACAAAAATCTCGAATTCCTCTTGGATTTAAATTTGCCAAGCGTTGTCCTAGCTTGATACTAGTAAATTGTGCCTTTTCTCCCCAAAAAATTACCGTGGGAATTGTCAGTTGCTTAATATATAAACTCAGGTCAAAGTAAAGATCGCCCCGCAAAAATGCCAAGGCGGCAAATTTGGCATTAGGCTGTTGTGCAGAAGTTAAATAAGCCTGTACAGTCTCTTCGGATAGTCGTTGTGAATTAGCAAACAGAAAACTTTGTAAAAAATTTCGGACTGCAATTTCATTTTCAGCACCAAGCATATAAATAAAATTGTCCAACAGAGGCGCATTGATTAGCGAAAGCGGAAGTCTGCGTCCAGCGCCCTGTCCAAAATCATCAAATCCAGAGGGGGACACCAAAAACAATCCTTTGAACAAATTAGGTTGAACGATCGCTAGGCGGATAGCAAAAGCGGCTGTGAGAGACGAGGCTACCACCGTCACAGGCTGGCGACAAGTTTGGATAATAAACTCTGCGATCGTGCTGAGATAATCCCTAATTTTATAATCCAGGACTGGATGAGCCGATTCTCCCCAGCCGATTAAATCTGGGGCTAAAATGCGGTAATTAGAGGCAAAAGCCGGGTAAACTTTAGACCATTCATAAGCAGATGCTCCACCACCAAAGTTATGGAGAAACAGTAGTGGGGGTAAATCTTCAGTATCAGCAAATGCCCAAGGTGCATTCGTTTGGGTATAGTAAACCATTGCCCCCAAGGATGTATGGATGACATTATGTCAAAAGCCAGGAGGTTGAAACTGAAGCATAAAATTAAAAAGTTTAGTTTAAGTTTAAATAAGAGCCTGAAACTTTCTTCTTTACGAGACGCTAGCTTGCTTCCTTGTAAGGTTACAACT
>JBGTMK010000030.1:0-1739 GCA_041743605.1 Nostoc sp. | reverse complement strand
CTTGCTCCGACTAAAGAAGTCCCTAAGAATGCAGAAAAACTTACTAGCATTGCACCCAAGCAAATACTTTTTTGCTGCTCCCAACCAGAGATGATTATGTTGGGATTAGCATTGGACTCAATAATCTCCAGCCCCCAGCACCCCATTGCCCCTACTCCCGCAAATCCGGTAAAAAGCAGAGAGATAATTGCAATTGTTTCTATGGTGCGATCAACGAAAATCCTGGGGTTGAATCTTCTCTTAGTACGACGGCGAGAAACCATTTTACTCTTGTGGTCTAGTTGAGATTGGTAAACAACTTGTTTGTAGTTAGTCATTTGGATTCCTCCAATTGAACATAGAAACCCGCACCTGTATTGGTAATCTTTACTTTTCTTTGATTAACCAACATTTGAATGACGCTAAGACTAAAGTTGATACTACACAATCGAGCGCTACCACCACAACGACCGAGATATTGTAGGCACAGTGAGGACTGGTCAGTAGAGGTGGGATGAGTAGATTTTCTCGGCATGATATTTTTCCTATTGGTATTATGAGAAGAAATGTTTGTCTCAATTAAGTTCTGGCAATTGTGCAAGCGCACCTTCCATCCATGCTTGAATTGCTTCCATCTCAGAAACACCTCGTAATACAGCATCGATTACGTGTTTCTGATAAGAGCTAGTAGCATGATTCAAATGTCCAAACTTATTACCAGCCCAAGCCAATCGGATTAAACTCTGCCTTTGCTTTGATTAAAGCTTTGATTAGTTCTTGCATTAGTCAATTCCAAACTCTTACCAATCGTTTTCATTGATATCGCCAGACACTTTTTTGCTAGATTTAGCCTTATTAATTTGGAACTCCGAGGCTTTTAGCACAGGCATTGCCGCTTGCTTTACCGAAGTTTTAGCTTGTTGATAGAGGAATTGTGTTATTCCATCCGCGTCTTCCCCATCTTCTACTTGCGCCCAGAGAGAACAACCCAGTTCCAGTGATTCATAGTCGCCTAAATTAAATTTCCTGGAGTAGCTAACAGAGACAGTTGTGAATTTCATTTTGTTTGGGTTTACTAAATTTTGGTTGTCAATTCTCTTCGCTAGTATCAACCATCTCAAAGCTGAGTCTTTGACATAAATCACTAGCTTTTACACCGATAATTCCTGGCTCTATTTCGGTAGATAATTCCTCGATGATTGAATGAAATCCAGGGTCTTTGTCATTGATTTCAACCTCAATCAAACCTGCATTATTGGATATAACAGTTGCCCAATTTGGCAAAGCTTGAGAAATTTTTGTCGCATATAGTTTCATGATTCTGATTCCTGATTAAACTTGATTTCAACGATTTCTTCCACGCACCCCATTACCTCACCCAGGTAATGCAATGTATCGCCCAAATGAGTTGCTGCTTCTGGGTCAATCTTCTTATCAGCAATCAACAAAAGCCAATTTTCGTTTTGGGCAATCGTCTGAATCTTGAGGTAACACAAGTTAAATTCTTGTAGGATTTCTATAGGTGACATTGCTACATTCACTCTCATTTCGTTGTTTTATTTTGATAAAATTTAGCTTGATTCCGTGCCATACAGGTGGGTCTTACTACCCACCTATTTTTTACGCTGCAACTAAATCTTTCACTTGTGGCACGTATTCCTTTAACCGCTCCCACTCCTCACTCGTCAATGCATCGAATTCTTTATCGAGTAATTCCTCTTCTGTGAGTGCTTGTTCTGTAGTTACTGTTAATCTACCTG
>JBGTMK010000029.1:0-4163 GCA_041743605.1 Nostoc sp. | reverse complement strand
TGGGCAAATACCTATTTATCCTATTTGAATGAGCCAAGTTAAATAATTCGTAATTCGTAATTCGTAATTCGTAATTCGTAATTCGTAATTCGTAATTTTAACTTCTATAACAATTCTATTTGATTTTTGAGAAAAACTAGAATTGTTATATATTAGCTTTAGTGTGTGTTAACGCTTAAAATACAGCGTCATTTCGGGGTTTTCAGTGCGTTACGGAAGCCGTAACAATACATCATCTTCTAATTGTTAATGCAAGTAAAATTTTTTGCAGATTTATTTAAATAACTCCAAACATTCGTTTTTTAAAACTCCTTTTGTAACTTTGATGTTCCTAAATGACTTAGCAATTAACTCTTCACAAGATATACTAATTTGTGATTGATTTACGCTAATTAAATCTTCAATTGAAGCACCATAAACAATTTCTGATAAACCACTCCAAATACAAGCTGTTGCACACATTGGACAAGGCTCGCCAGTTGTATATATGCTATAACCTTCTAAAGAGGGGTTTTTAAGTTTAGCTGTTAGACTACGAATAACGTTGATTTCCGCATGGGCGGATGGATCGTTGTCTCTCCTCACAGTATTATGAGCTACGGCAACAACTTCGTTGTCTTTAACAATCACTGCACCATAAGGCGCATCGCCTTCTTTCGCTTCTGCTAATGCTAAACGCATAAAATATTCTGGGTTCATATAAGCTGGGGTTAACATAAGGATAATGGTTAATAATATCGTATTTCTAATGTTATAACTGGGAATTAAGATGTATTAATGGTCGAATATGTTACTGAGCAGACAAGAAACAGATTTTTACTTAAAAGACCTGGAAACACCAATAGGTAGAGCGATTAATTTAACGCTTGCCTCTTTGGTGCTAATATCATCAGGAATTTTTGTGGTAGAAACATATAATATTCCTGATGATATGCGGTTTCAGTTAAATGTAGCTGATATTGCGATCGTCATGATCTTCGCTGTGGAATATTCACTCCGGCTGTGGAGTGCAGAAAACAAAATTAGGTATATTTTTAGCTTTTATTCGATTATTGACTTATTAGCGATTTTACCATTTTTTCTTGGAATGGTAGATATCAGCTTTATCCGCCTACTCCGATGGTTTCGGATTTTACGATTAATCAGATTTATTGATAGGAAGTTTTTATTCGCCAGTGTCAGCACCGAAGATGGAATGATTTTTGCACGAATATTATTTACATTATTTGCAATTGTTTTTATTTATTCTGGCTTAATTTATCAAGTCGAGCATCCGGTTAATCCTCAAAATTATGGTACATTTTTGGATGCATTCTATTTTTCTGTTGTCACAATGACAACTGTGGGGTTTGGCGATGTTACTCCAATTTCGGAATTAGGGCGTTTGTTAACAGTATTGATGATTTTTACGGGAATTGCGCTGATTCCTTGGCAAATAGGGGATTTAATTAAGCGAGTTGTAAAAACTGCTAATCAGGTAGAAACAGTTTGTTCAGGTTGTGGTTTGGCTTTTCATGATCTAGATGCTGGTTTTTGTAAAAGGTGCGGGACTAAGTTACGTAATTCGTAATTCGTAATTCGTAATTCGTAATTCGTAATTCGTAATTACGATTGCGTAAGGATTTTAGACATTTTCAGATTGGTGGTTTATTTACGCAAAACTGTTACTAGTACCGCACGGCATAAATAAACCACCCATTCCCAATCAACAAAACCCTTATGCTGTATTCATTTTTAATTTTTAATTCCGCCTTGCGGTACTAGTGGTCTGTCCCATTAGCTCTGAAGGGTTATAACACTAGGGAAATTCAGGACTTCCTGGGACACCGTGATATCAAACATACTGAAAAATATACCAAGCTGAATGCTCGACGCTTCCTTAATTTTGATTGGGGCGATTTATAAATTTCTATATTCGCTAATGTGATTTTGAAAACAAGAGTGATACAGATAACACTGAAGTTTATTTCTATATTCAGACATATTGACAAAATTCACTCGGCTTTAACTTTTTACCAATAGTTTTGAACTAATTATTATAAAAAATTATAAAAACTTTTCCGTAAAGTAAAGGAAAAAAAGTGAAGTCAAATTTCAGATAGCTTTGAAATAACAATAATATTTATTCAATTAAGAAAAATTAGCGTTATGCCCAACTCTCCTAATAAACCAGACCCAGATTCTTCTAGTAAACCAGACCCAGATTCTTCTAATAAAGCTAATAATCTTTCTCTTTCTAACTTATTTAGTAATCTTACCAATTTTCCTATTTCCAACCTAATAAATAATACATTTCTTGCACACTATTTCAATAGTCATCCTTTGATTGCCAATTCGTTGATTTTTTTGATTATACTTCTTGGTGGTGGAAATTTATATCAGATTCTTGTAAGCAATAAAGTATCTGATTTGAAGTTCCAAAATCAAGTATGCCAAAACAACCAAGAACTCATAAAAGAACACTTAGAAATAGGAGAGGAATCAAGTAAGACAAATATTTCGCCACGAGTCATAGTTGATAATAATAGCGATATGGATTTCTTACCATTTCATTGTGAATACTCAATAGAATTAGATAATAAAAAATATTCTCAGCAAATTTATTTAAGACATTCGCCTGTGTTTAGTGAATATATCAATGAAGATTATAAGAAGAATGGAATTAAAATGAATATGGCATGGGTGTGTAAGCACCCTAGTATGAGAAAGCAGATGATTGAACACGCAAAAAAAAATAACTCTTCTTATGATGAAAAAAAGGGAGATTTGATCAAAGCAGGAAAACCAGAGTTTTTAAAAGGAAAAACATATGCTTATCCAGTACATCGATGGGTTTGTCACTATTCAATTCAAAGGCAAGTTAAAGGAGTTCAACCTGCTTCAGATTTAGGAGGTACAAGCGACTTTGCTATAGACCTTAACTTAAAAGATTATTGTCTAAAAAAATCATTAGATGAAGGTACAAACTTTAAAGATCCACACTATCATGATTATGATAATCCTTATTCCTTTTATTGCACAGACCCTTATTCGCGTCCTGATTCTCAATGATTTTATGTAAACAAGGGAGCAGGGGTAGCAAGGGTAAATTGTAAATGCTTACCATCCTTTCCCCAGTATCATGGTCACATAGCTTATGCCCTAATTTTTTTTAGACAAACCTGTATAAATCAAGCTTTTTAGCAAGTAAGAATATTTCTTTTTTGAGTTTTGATGTCGGGATTTATTAGTTTGGCGACATCGAGGCAATTAGGGGGCTGGTAGAAAATTAGCGATCGCTCAGGGAGCATATTTCTCAGACGGAACGTAGTTCAATGCGAGTATTGAGGTAATCCTTGCGATCTTGCCAGTCGGGAATGATGGTTTCTAAGAGTTTGTAAAAGCTTGGGGAATGATTATGAATACGGATATGGCACAGTTCGTGGATAATCACATAGTCAATGCAATCTTTTGGGGCGCTGACCAGCATGGGGTTGAGTATTATCTTACCTTCCTTGGTACAGCTTCCCCAACGTTTGTGCATCGTGCGTAGCTCAAACCCTCGCTCATGTTGAATTCCATATTGAGCTACTAGCCGGATGCAATGTTGGTAACGTTCCAGATATATCTGTTGTGCGCGTTCTCTGTACCAGCGATTTACTAAATTCTCTACCTGCTTGCTGTTTTCTCTTTGATGAGTGCTGACTTCTAATTTACCGTGCCAAAGTCGCACAGTTTCCTGATTACTTTCAATTACTTTCAAGCGGTATTGTCTGCCCAGATAGCGATACCCCTCTCCAGAAACATATTCCTGGGCAGGTAATGTGGGGGCGTATTGGGCAAATTGCCGTTGCTGCTTGGTTATCCATCTTGCACGGTTGCTAACTCTAGTCTGGATAGCTTCTAGGGGTGAGTTATGGGGGGCTTTAACTAC
The DNA here is from genome assembly GCA_041743605.1 of Nostoc sp. Lineage (GTDB taxonomy): Bacteria > Cyanobacteriota > Cyanobacteriia > Cyanobacteriales > Nostocaceae > Nostoc. The sequence goes on along the minus strand of JBGTMK010000029.1, from coordinate 250 downwards.
AACGCTACTATCTGGGTGTACTTCAATGCCGAGAGTTTTGCGATCGCAGTATTTAAGTGCAAATAAAATAGTGCTACTGCCGTATTCTACGCTATGGGTTTCAGTTGACTTCATAGTGTTTGGCAATGTTAATGATTTTGCCAATGATTTCGTCTAGTTCTCCCCAAGGGATGAATAACTCATATTTGGGCTTGAGTTCATGTACTAGATCATCGATTTCATTCAGCATCCGGTTTTGGATATCCTGGTT
>JBGTMK010000028.1:0-3827 GCA_041743605.1 Nostoc sp. | reverse complement strand
GCAAGTGTAGTAGGTATTGCGGCTACTGCTTTTGGTGATAGCTTTTGGAATTCAGAGCAGACTGCTGTTGCTGATATTCACCCAGCTAACCCGAATCCAGTCAGTCCAAATGAAGCCGTCAGACGCTTACTGGATGGTAATCAAAGATTTATCGATCAAAAACGTAAATATCCCGATCAATCACCAGAACGTCTACGATTAGTTGCTAAAGCTCAGTATCCCTTTGCTGCCATATTGGGCTGTGCAGATTCTAGAGTACCTGCGGAAATCGTTTTTGATCAAGGACTTGGAGATTTGTTTGTCGTGCGAGTTGCTGGTAATGTCGTCAGTGACACAGTTATAGGTAGTCTGGAATATTCTACAGCAGTATTGGGTTCGCAGTTGATTGTGGTTTTGGGTCATAAAAGATGTGGTGCAGTAGCAGAAGCAATCAAAGACGAACCAATCCCTGGCAGAATTGGTTTGATTATTGAGGGCATCAAACCATCTATAGAAAGGATAAAGTTAAGAACGGGTGATAATATGCAGGATGCAGTTATAGCCAATATTCAATATCAAGCTGAAAAATTGCAGGAAAGCTCAACAATTTTAGCCAATTTGTTCCGTGAAGGGAAACTAAAAATTGTTGGCGCTTGTTACGATATTGACACTGGTAAAGTCAACATTATTACTTGAATAAAACTAACAAAAATTCAGAAAAACCTAAAAACAATGCACAGCCTAAGCTTGTAACAAATAATCCTAGCAGGAACCACATAACAAGGACACCTGCCAGGAAGGTATAGTATATTCTGGCCATGTTTGATTAGGTTAGCGCTTATTTATAAAAAATAATTGCGTATCCCTAGATACAATAACTAAATACTTTGGGAAACACAGTTAAGAAAAGTTACTAAATAGGTTAATTTCCAATTAAAATCAATAATTTACAGAATGAGGGCACGGGGGGCACGGAAAAATATTTCCCAATGCACCATGCCTACACTTCTCTATGAGAGGCTGTGCTAACGGCAAAGCTCAGTACAAGTGCCTCATGCTCCATAATATAAGAAAGCGCTTCACACTTCTTAAACAATCAGTTTTATTAGAACAATGGCGAGAGACTTACGGGGATTCATTAAAATTTTGGAAGATAAGGGACAATTACGGCGAATTTCAGCTTTAGTTGACCCAGATTTAGAAATTGCTGAGATTTCCAACCGGATGCTGCAAAAAGGTGGCCCAGGGTTGTTGTTTGAAAACGTCAAAGGCGCTTCTTTCCCGGTGGCGGTGAATTTGATGGGAACTGTGGAAAGGATTTGCTGGGCGATGAATATGCAGCATCCAGAGGAATTGGAAACTCTGGGGAAAAAACTCAGTATGCTGCAACAGCCAAAACCGCCGAAGAAGATTTCCCAGGCGATAGATTTTGGAAAAGTATTGTTTGACGTGGTAAAGGCGAAACCAGGACGGGATTTTTTCCCTGCTTGTCAGCAAGTTGTACTTCAAGGTAATGATTTAGATTTAAACAAGTTGCCTTTGATACGTCCTTATATTGGTGATGCTGGCAAGATTATCACGCTGGGATTGGTAATTACCAAAGATTGTGAGACGGGGACACCAAATGTAGGTGTGTATCGTTTGCAACTGCAATCTAAGAATACGATGACAGTTCACTGGTTATCGGTGCGGGGTGGGGCCAGGCATTTGCGAAAAGCGGCCGAACGTGGGAAGAAATTAGAAGTTGCGATCGCACTTGGAGTTGATCCTCTAATTATCATGGCAGCTGCTACGCCCATACCTGTAGATTTATCAGAATGGCTGTTCGCTGGACTGTACGGCGGTTCTGGTGTGCAGTTGGCGAAGTGTAAAACCGTCGATTTGGAAGTTCCCGCAGATTCCGAATTTGTCTTGGAAGGGACGATTACACCAGGAGAAGTTTTACCAGATGGGCCTTTTGGCGACCACATGGGTTATTATGGCGGCGTGGAAGATTCGCCATTGGTACGCTTTGAGTGTATGACGCACCGGAAAAATCCGATTTACTTAACAACATTTAGCGGTCGTCCACCTAAAGAAGAAGCGATGATGGCGATCGCACTAAATCGCATTTATACTCCCATACTGCGGCAACAAGTATCAGAAATTGTTGATTTCTTCCTACCAATGGAAGCTTTGAGTTACAAAGCGGCAATTATTTCCATAGATAAAGCATATCCGGGACAAGCGCGACGGGCGGCTTTAGCATTTTGGAGTGCTTTACCACAATTTACATACACAAAATTTGTAATTGTCGTGGATAAAGACATAAATATTCGTGATCCGCGTCAAGTTGTGTGGGCGATTAGTTCTAAAGTTGACCCAGTGCGGGATGTCTTTATTCTCCCTAATACACCTTTTGATACCTTGGATTTTGCCAGTGAAAAGATTGGCTTAGGTGGACGGATGGGAATTGATGCAACTACAAAAATTCCGCCGGAAACAGACCATGAATGGGGTTCACCTTTGGAATCTGACCCAGAGGTGGCGGCGATGGTAGAGAGACGATGGGCGGAGTATGGTTTAGCAGAGTTGCAGTTAGGAGAAGTAGACCCAAATTTGTTTGGTTATGATATGAGATAATACCATTTCATAAAATACCTAATAAAGATACATAGTAGGGGCGTAGAGAGAGATGTCATTGGTGTCAACTTAAGAAGACAAAGCCCAAATTTGTTGAGTGTAAGCGTCAATCTCTCGATGACGCTTACGCTTAGTTTTTACCAATCTAAAGAGCTTTTGATGTTCTACAAAATAAGGAACAGCATCACTGCCATCACCACAGAGAACATTAATTCAATGTTCTTAGATTACATCTTAATGCTTCCTTTTTGCTTAAGTTGACACCAATTTACAAAAGAGGTTATAGTTTTGATGCTTTTTTACTCAACAGTGCAAACTTTGTCTTAGAGGTTGTTTGAAAAGTCCTCTTGTCGGTATCAAAAGTTTTAGATCCCCCTAAATCCCCCTTAAAAAGGGGGACTTTGACTCCGGTTCCCCCCTTTTTAAGGGGGGTTAGGGGGGGATCAAAAGTGCCTAAAGTTACAGAGAAATACTTTTCAAACATCCTCTTACAAAATCGTGTCCCCATCTTTGAAAATCGCTAACACCAAATCCTGACAATCTTCATCAGTCAACGTAGCCCGCGCAGCTGAGAAACGCTTCACCAATTCATTCTTTAACGTCTTTAATTGTGCTTTTCCTTCCTTCAACTGCTGAACAATTTTATTATAGGGTTCTAGTTGGGCTTCTATTTCGGCAATTTCCGCTTCATTCTCTTCAATAAAAATCTCAAGTTCAGCAATTTTATCCTTATTAAATAAAGATGCCTTCTTTAAAATTTTGAGTTCTTTCTTCGGCTCTTTAATCGAATTTTTTATATACTTAGTCGGACAAAATTAATTACACAAAAAATTGGTCTGAAATCCTTTGCCAGGGAAGGATTCGTAAATAAATAATATGTAATTAATTTTGTCCAGGTACTTAACAAAAACTTTTTAGAAAAGGGTGGGTTGAAAGCGAATCCAGTTACGTCCTTGTTAGACTGGTATTGTGACTGTAGCAGTTCATCTTTGATATTGGGTATCCAGACTGCCTAGTAGTCAATAATTTGTTAACAGTGACAATAATCTGTTAGCAGTGACAAATAATTAGTTAATGTACAGTAGGGCTGGAAAGGATGGGTGACGAGGGAATCGAACCCGCAACCAATAGATTAAGAGTCTACTGCTCTACCGTTGAGCTAGTCACCCACATGAACAATAAGCATAGCATAACTTCTGACGATTTAGCTAGTGCCACTTCCAAAA
>JBGTMK010000027.1:0-1891 GCA_041743605.1 Nostoc sp. | reverse complement strand
ATCTTCCAATCCAAAACGTAGGGTCAATACTTCTCGTTGCCTTGGATTGAGCAATGCCAGCAACTTACTCAAGTCTTGGTGTAAAAACTCTTGAGCTATTTGCTCATCCAGGGAAATACCATCCATCGGTAAAATATCAGCGAGTTCAGTTTCACGCTCATCCCCGACTCGCATTTCTAGCGAGACTGGAGCGCGGGAAACTTGAAGGTATTCCCGTATTTGATTGGGTAATAGATTTAAGGATTTGGCTATTTCTGCTACAACCGGAGGACGACCCAAAGATTGAGACAGTTGCTGCTGTACTCTCCTGATTTTGTTTAATTTCTCGTTGATATGGATTGGCAGACGGATAGTGCGAGACTTTTCTCCAATCGCCCGTGTTATTGACTGCTTAATCCACCAGTAAACGTAGGTTGATAGTTTATAGCCTCGGTTGGGATCAAACTTTTCGATTCCCTTTTGTAAACCTAGTGCCCCTTCTTGGAGCAAATCGAGAAAATCTAAATTGTGATTCTGGTACTTTTTAGCGATCGCTACCACCAATCGCAGATTAGCTGTTACCATTTTCTGTTTAGCTTTTTGACCTTGTTGAACGATTGACTGTACTTCAGCTTCGGTTTGCCCAAGTGAGGCGGCTAATTCTCTTGTGGTTGGTTCTTGGTTTAGTTGAAGTGCGAGGCTTGAGCGCTGTTCTTCAATCGCCATCATCTGCTGCACAAGCCTAGCATTTGTAATTTCTTGCTCAGGAGTTAGCAGAGGGTAGCGTCCGATTTCTTTAAGGTAGGAACGAACTAAGTCGGTAGTTGGGCTGGGCATACTTTCAATTAAATGTAACGAATACTTTTATTTTTCTTTTGACTAAAATCTCTTATTTCAACAATTAGCTAACAACTTAAATCTTAACTATAGACTTAGCCCAATGTGTCTTTTGTCAAACAAGTTTATAACTATAATACTTGAAATCTTCAAATAGGTAAATACTAAAAGCTGCTTTATTTTATCAATAAGCTTTAAAATAACGAAGAAATGTAGCTGAGTCAAATTAGAAAGAAGCTACGCTAAATTTAGAGTGAAGTCCTCTCTTGAAGAGAGGATGTGTTCAAATACGCTTCACATTTGAACAAAGGTTAAGAACGCTTTGCATAGACCAGTTGAAAATTACAAATACTTAGTCGAGGAATAATCATGGATATGCAATCTCTACTTACCCTGGCAATAGTAGCTATTTTTTGGGCATTTGTTACTCTCGTTATATTCCAGTTCATTAACGGACTATTTGTATCGGCTGCTAACGTTAGCAATCTGGTTTCAGTTAGCAATGGAAATATAGCCGCTTCTACAATCCCATCAGTTTCAGAAGTAATCACACCACAAGCTCAGACTTTTGAAAAATTGCCAGATCCTTGGATGTTAGAGGATGAAGTTGTTTATTATACAAGTAATGAAGCAGTTGTTCTCTCATTCCCCACATTGAGATTACTGCCTCCAGTTAAAGAAATTTCACCACAATCAAAACGTACTACTCGTTCAAACAAAGCTAACAATGCTGCCAACAAGTCACCGAAAACTAAAAAGGCTGATGTAAATTCTTCAGGCAAGCGCAAGCCAGGTAGACCGCGTAAAACTGCTTAATTCGCTTTTTAATTCTCGTCCGATCACCGAAGAATAAATATCTGAAGGTTTAAAATTTCAAATGAGGCAATTACTTGCCTCATTTATTAATAAGAAAAAGGCTTCGCCATAGCAAGATTGAAAAAATAATATTGTGAGTGATGCAATGGTACAGCAACTTTTCACTCAAGGTTCTTTATTCGATTTGCAAACAGTAATCGATTATGGGCAGTCAGTTATTAATGTTGCCCAAGAGCTTGCAAAAGTTTTAATAGATAAT
>JBGTMK010000026.1:0-2238 GCA_041743605.1 Nostoc sp. | reverse complement strand
TTGCCTTTGCAACGCAGAATACAGCCTATTGAGCGCATTTACATAAGCTTGCGCGGATGCCACTATGATATCTGTGTTCGCTGCATGACCAGAAAACACTTTAGATTCATAACGTAAACGAATCGTTACTTCGCCAATGGCATCAATACCAGCTGTTACTGACTGCACAGAAAACTCAATCAACTCGTTGGGTACATTCACTACCCGATTAATGGCTTTGTAAACTGCATCTACTGGCCCAGTACCGATCGCAGCATCGGTTAATTCTTCGCCTTCTGGGGTACGCAGGGTAACTGTAGCAGTAGGGCGGGCGTTGCTACCACAGGAAACTTGCACCAACTCTACCCGGAACAAATCGGGTGCTTGTTGGATTTCATCGTTAACGATCGCTTCCAAATCCCAATCAGAAATGTCTTTCTTTTTATCTGCTACTTCTTTGAATCTGACGAATGCTTTATTTAACTCAGTATCTGACAGTTCAAAGCCCAATTCTTTCAACCGAGTACGGAAAGCATTTCTACCTGAATGTTTGCCCAAAACTATTTGATTGTCTGTTAAGCCAATCAATTGGGCATCCATAATTTCGTAAGTTAGCTTGTTCTTTAACACCCCATCTTGGTGAATCCCAGACTCATGGGCAAAGGCATTCGCCCCAACGATCGCTTTATTTGGTTGTACTAACATTCCCGTCAAATTAGAAACTAAGCGTGAGGTTTTGTAAATTTGTCGGGTGTCAATATTTGTCAGGGATTCTTGAGAATCTTCTGGTCTGCCGAGATAAGGGTTAAAATATTGTCGCCGCACGTGCAACGCCATTACCAATTCTTCTAGTGATGCATTGCCGGCTCGTTCGCCAATGCCATTGATTGTACATTCTAGTTGCCGTGCGCCGTTTTTGACGGCTTCTAGGAAGTTAGCAACTGCCAAGCCTAAATCATTATGACCGTGAACGGAAACAATCGCTTGGTCGATGTTGGGGACATTTTCGATAATGCCCTTAATCATGGCTCCAAATTCGCTAGGAGTTGTGTAACCTACAGTATCGGGAATGTTAACTGTTGTTGCACCAGCTGCGATCGCTCGCTCTAATACTTGGTACAAAAATTCTGGATCGGTACGAGCCGCATCCATTGGCGAAAATTCGATATCTGTCATGAAGGACTTGGCATAGGCTACCATTTCTTCTGCGATCGCTAACACTTCTGCCCGTGACTTCCGCAACTGATACTCTAAATGAATATCAGAAGTCGAAATAAATGTGTGAATTCTGGCATTAACTGCTGGTTTTAATGCTTCCGCAGCCGCTTCAATATCTGCTTTAATGGCTCTTGCCAAACTACAAACTACTGGGCCATTTTCTATCCCAACAACTTGAGCAATCTTCTTGACTGCTTCAAAATCTCCGGGACTAGCAAAGGCAAAGCCAGCTTCAATTACATCTACACCCAGACGCGCTAATTGTTTGGCAATAACTAGCTTTTCGTCTATATTTAAAGTCGCTCCGGGACACTGCTCTCCATCTCGCAATGTCGTATCAAAAATGATGATTCGATCGGTTTTGTTTGTCATTTACCTTTTGTTCTGTAGTGTTTACGTGTAGCTCAATATATCTTCAACCTTAGTTTTTCTTTTACTCTTACTTTTGTAAATAATTGCTAAGGGTATTAACCTTCAGTTTTTTCTATTTGATCTCTGATATCATTTAAATCTATATATCTATCAGTAGCGTTGCGTAACTCTCTCGCGATCATTCCTTCAGTTGATACTACCGTAATATGTGTATTTTTTGAGCGTAATAGTTCGATTGCTCTTTCAAAATCCCCATCACCACTGAATAATACTACTCGGTCATACTGGTCAACTGTATTAAACATATCTACAACAATTTCAATATCTAAATTCGCTTTTTGTGAGTAGCGACCGGAAGTATCATCATAATATTCTTTAAGAATTTTAGTTCTGACTGTATATCCTAGACTAATTAGAGCATCTCTAAAACCTCGCTGATCTTGCGGGTCTTTTAAGCCAGTGTACCAGAAGGCATTAATTAATGTTGTTTCTGATTGCTCATGTTTGAAGTATTCTAAGACTCGCCGCGGGTCAAAAAACCAGCCATTTTTTTGTTGAGCATAGAACATATTGTTTCCGTCTACAAAAATAGACAGACGATTCATTGGAGAACCCATACAAATTTACACCTAATAATATATATGAATTTAGATGGAACAATAGATTATA
>JBGTMK010000025.1:0-2131 GCA_041743605.1 Nostoc sp. | reverse complement strand
AAATTGATTAAGATAAGTATGAGCTAAGTATAAACAAACACTTAAAAATGTCAAATGTGAATCAAAGAAACTCAACTAAAAACTTATATAATCGCACAGCATCAGAGTGGATTAGAGGAGAACCCACTTCCCTATCAGACTTTACAGCTCGCCCTTTTGTACTAGAGCTTTGTCAGCCTGTTGCTGGGTTGCGAGTACTTGATATCGGTTGCGGAGAAGGTTATTGCAGTCGAGAGTTACGCCGACGCGGTGCTGAACGAGTGCATGGAATAGACCTTTCCCAGGGCATGATTGCAGCAGCAAACTTACAAGAAATAGAAGATGCCTTGGGTATTAGCTATGAAGTAGGATGTGCTACCAATCTCAAGCAGTTTGATGATGGCGAAATTGACTTAGTTGTTGCAGTCTTTTTATTTAACTATCTCACAATTGCTCAGACCCAGCAATGTATGGCAGAAGTTGCACGCATTCTTCGTCCGGGCGGTCGATTTGTATTCAGCGTTCCCCATCCATCTTTTCCATATATGCGGGAAGCAGCATATCCGTTTTATTTTCAAGTTGAAGGAACAGGCTACTTCAGCAAGCGAGATCAGCAGTTTCCTGGTCGTATTTGGAAACGAGATGGCTCTTGGCTAAATGTGCAATTGATTCACAAAACTCTTGAGGATTACTTTAATGCTCTTAAAATTGCTGGCTTCAATACGATGCCAATTTTACAAGAATTGCGTGTGACTCCAGAACATATCGCAATAGATGAATCATTTTTTAGCCCCTTACTTGATCAACCCCTCCATCTAGCCTTACAAATATCACGATGACACAGACATCTTCTTTAGTGAGAAATTCCTTCCGTGAAATAGCGGCTAATCATCCTCTATGGAATCATGAGTTCTTAACTCGTTGTCGGACTGGAAATTTATTTTTACCAGACATACAGGTACTAGCTGTTCAGATGTACAAATTCTCCAAAGAATTTAATCGTATCTTGGCTAGCATTTTGTCTTGCTGCGAAGATGAAAGTAGTCAGTTAGTCATCCTAGAAAACCTATTTGACGAAATGGGACAGGGAGATATAACTCAGTCCCACCCAGAATTATTTCGTCAATTTACCCGCGCTCTTGGTATCCACGACGAAAGTCTGACAGCACTACCCACTGCACCTGAAACTCGCGCTCTTATTGAAACCTACTTGCAGATGCCACATAAGTACGGCTATTTAGCTGCATTGGGTGCTGTCTGTTATGCTTCCGAAGGAATTGTTAGCTCGCTGTACACGCAACTATACAAAGGAATAGTTGGCGCTGCTCCTTTACCCAAAGAATCCTTGATCTTTTTTGAAGTCCATATTGATGTGGATGATAGTCATGCAGCAAAGCTAGCAGCAGTGATTGAACCCCGAATCACCATGAATGAAGAGGATATCAAGGTAAAGCTGGCTATTGCCGAAGCGATGGATGCCCGTGTCCAATTTTTTAACGGAATTCAGCGTCAAATTTCTAAATATAGCTTGTATCCTGATTCATGGTTGCCTTTGGATGAATCGTTGTAGTGGTCTATCAAGTTTAAATTAATAGGTGAGCAAGTTTGTAGTAAGGACTTTAGTCCTTATTTTTTAAGCACTAAAGTTCTTGCTACGAACCTTCAAAACTAGCTGGGTAAAAGGAATAAGTGAAAATACGGTTGTAATAATGAGGATTTGTAGCATTAAAATACAAACAGTTTTTACAATTTTCTCGGTTTTTAAAGCTGTAATAAATCAACATTTAATTACAGAAAATATTCTCATTTAAATAAACTTCTTAAGAAATTTAGCTGTTGAGTCTTAGGTAAATTTACAAAACAAAATTAGGTGCAGCAAGAGGAGGCTTCCATGTACGGATTAGTGAACAAGGCGATTCAAGACATGGTGTGTAGTCGCTTTGGCGAAGAGACTTGGAAAGAAATTAAGCACAAAGCAGAGGTGGATGTAGATGTTTTCCTTAGTATGGAAGGCTATCCCGATGACATCACCCACAAACTGGTAAAAGCTGCTAGTGTAGTTTTGGGTTTATCCCCCAAACAGATTATGCAAGCCTTTGGAGAATTCTGGGTTCAGTACACAGCCCAAGAAGGCTATGGCGAAATGATGGAT
>JBGTMK010000024.1:0-4891 GCA_041743605.1 Nostoc sp. | reverse complement strand
TTATGTTTTTGCAGTCCTGGCCATGTATAAGCAGGCCCCAAAGAAGTGCCGCTAAATTTCTGGTCATTCCACGAGTACGAGATGCCCTTACTTTTACCGTTACGTGTTAGCCCATGACGAACTTCTACACCTTGTAGTTGCAATCGCTCAACCAGTTGGGGCATAGTCGGTTTATCTACTATGGCGCGGTCGATTAGTTCAATTAGTTGGGTTTTGATTGACTGTTGTGGCGGCGTGTTTCTCAAACCCTGCTCGTATTCTAGTTGTTCCCTTTCAATTCGTCGCTGTTGCCCATAGCTGGGGGCGCGGTTCAGTTTCTCTTTACTACTATTCGTTTGCTGTAACCCATACTCCAGTTCTAGCTGACGAATGATTTTTTCTGAGCGCACATACTCCCAGCTATCACGGGTAATCTTGCCGTCATCCAAACTGATTCTACTAGCGCAAATGTGTATGTGGTCGTGGTTGCGGTCGTTGTGGCGGTAGATGGCATATTGGTTAGCTGTGTAACCCATTTCCTCGATGTACTTGTCGGCTATCTCGCACCAAGTATCATTGTCTAGTTGTTCACCTGGGCTTAGTGAGAGCGAAACATGGTGAACTACTTTTTCTGCTTCTGGGTTAAGTTGTCGAGACAGTCGAAATTCTCTGGCTAATTCTCTGGCATTTGTGCCAAACATATTGCCGCCAATTAAGGATGACTGCTCTTTGTTAGAGAGATAGTCAAGGAGTCCGCGAAAGCTTTTACCTTTGGTTTGGTTGCCAATCATTTTTACTCCCAGTCTTCCGAATCACCGTCATCATCAATGTCATCGTCATCAGTAATTTCAGTTTCGATTTGGGACAGTTCCCGACCAATTTGTTGTAAGAGGTTTCGCAGTTGTTCCAATTGTTCTGGATCTGCGGGTGGTCGCAGTCCCATTTTAATAGCTGTGTTTGTAGCTCTGGTGAGTTGATTAATATTGCTGCCGATGCGGACTAATTCTCTATAAGTAGCTAGGGTTATTTTGCTCAGTCGTTTGGGCAGTGGTTTTAGTAAAACACTGCGTCTAGTTAATTCAGCTATGCTTAGTCCCGCGTCTGATGCTTTCAACTTAATCATCTCGTGTTCGATTGCGTTGACACGAGCTTCCAATGTCTTGGTACGAAGCAGGTTTTTTGAAAGTTTCGGGCGCATAACTGAGGAAGGTATGAGAGGGGGTTTCCAAAGTGGGGACACTTCCCCCTTTGGCAAGCCTGTCGTCCGAGCGGAGCGAGGTTTGCCGTAGGCAAAAGACACGGCTTGCTTCTAGCCCAAATACGGGGGTAGGTGAGGTGTCGTGTGCTACGTGTGTACGGGGGGAGAGCGAGAGACTGGGGGCGAGAGTACAAAGGCGTAGCCGTGCTGCTGATCATCCTACAACTTACAGGGGAGGATAGCAACGGCGTAGCCAGAATAGGAAAGAATCAAGTAGGAGATAAATTCTGGTTCGGCGTAGCCACAGCACAAGAGGTACAAATGGCGTAGCCACTATATAAAAATTCTCTGATTCAGCGAAGCTACCGCACAAAATAATAGTTCGGCGTAGCCGGAATACGAAAAGATAATTCAGCGTAGCTGTAATAGCCAGATTTTTTAACATTAGCTTGAATAAGAATATCAGCGAAGCTGCCACACTAAAAAATATAAGGCGTAGCCGTAGTACGAAAAGGTAATCCGGCGTAGCCGCAATACTAAAAAATAATTGAGCGTAGCTGTTTTAAGTAAAATTCTCTGATTCAGCGTAGCTGTTAATAGTCAAATTTTTTAGCATTAGCTTGAATAAGAAGACCAGCGAAGCTGCCACAGTAAAAAATATAAGGCGTAGCCGTAATATGAAAAGGTAATTCGGCGTAGCCGCAATAGTCAATTTTTTTGAGGATTTTGAATCAGATTTTTTCAAATAGCCGATAATTATCAGTTAATCGGGATTCACGAGATAACCATGAGTGAACATCAGAATTCAGAAATAATTACGAAACAGAAGATTGATAAGGCCATCAATCTGCTGAAAGAACAGAAGCCGAAAGAACGAGAAGATGTATCGGACAGAGAAGCCATCAGGAAAATGAGACGGTACATTGAAAAGCTGACCTCTAATAAGTATGGCTATACTTACGATGAAGTTTCAGAGATGTTGAAGGGTCTGGGGATTAATTTGACAGGCGGCAGAATCAAATATTTAATCGGTGAGTTGAAGAAAAGCAGCCGTCGCCGTGATCAGGCATCTGATCACGGCAGTAGTACGTCAGTTCAGGGGGCTACTGAAAATCAGCAAGAAGTTACAGCCAGCAGCGAAGCTGAAGAAACACCTGTAAAAAGTACTCTAGGCAAGAGTAAAAAACAACAGCCAGCAGCACAGAAGTAATCGGAGAAATTAGAACCAACTAGAGAACCGAACAGGTTAGTTTTCGTGCCAAATTATTTAGAGCTATCAACCATTGATTTACCATTTAATGATTCAGTAGGTTCAGAAACTAATTGGTTTAATGTTTCTTTATTAGAAGGAGTGTTATTGGCTGAATTATCAGCAGAGTTTACCTGGTTTGGCTCTAAATTGGTTGTAATTTCTTTATGATCATCTTTTTGAGACACTAAATGGGCTGTTTGCGTAACTTTGCCATTTTCATCTGTCTCTTTTTGCACTAGAAGTTCATCCCTTGAGTTGTGTTCTTCTTTTTCGGATACTGTACTTGTTATTCGCCTTGCCATGCTTTCCATTAAATTAATTCCAGCAAAACCAGCAGCAACGGAAAGTGAGAATAACTTAGCCTGATCCTCAACAGGTGGCCATTGTGGCTGGTTAGCAGAAGTAGTTGCTGGAATTTTTAAATTAAATAATGGAACTGCTATAAAAAATATTGAGATGCTTGCAGTAGCGCCAATTATCATATTACCTAAAATTCCAAGAGGAACTAATCGAGATCCATTATTCTTGGTACGTAAAAAAGGAACTCTAACTTCGTATGAGTTGTTCTCATTATTCTGAGCTATTCCAGAGGCGAAACCACCGCAAGAACCGCCAAAGGCCATCAATAAAAGTAAGCTAATGTAATCCATATAATTTGTCTAAAGGAGATTAAATTATTAAGAATGAGCAACAAAAAATGAGGAATTAACAAAGCCTAAAAATAACTTTTTCAATGTGCAATGAAAAGTCAGGTATCTAGGCGAATCCACATATTTTAAATTTTGTCCTTAATAGCTACAAGGTGAAAATGCTAATTCCGTAAAAAGTATTATTTAGAATTTAAATAAGTAGAACAGCTTCAATAATTGACGCTATGTCATTGCGAATGAAACGTTCGCGGTAGCGTCTCGTAGAGAAGTGTAATGAAGCAATCGCAATGCTTATGTCGATTTTACATTCCGTTACATAGCTAGGTTTATTTTCACCAACTTACTTACACTCCATTCTTAGTGGTGTGAAAAGGCATACTGAACGGGACGCTCACTCAATGATTAAGTACGAAATCATGATTTTGAGAATCTTTTATTACTGATAGGTCAGTAGAAATTAAAAACCGATAAATTTTAGAGCGTCACTGTCGAGTTACAGGTGGTTTGCACCCTTTCAACAACACTCAGAATAGATTGGTCTGAGTAAACTTCAGTAGGCAGACAACTCAGTACAATCATCAGCAGTGAAGCCCTAACAGCCGGGCTACATCTGTGTAAAACTCGCCGCATCGCCCTAGTACCAAAAACTTCGGCAACTTCCGCCACCCCCTCTAACAGGTGATCTGGTAATGACTCCGATTCAGCAATCAACATCGGGAAGTATGTACGCGCTAGCCACTTTTCATCCTCGTCTAAGTCAGCCAAATTTTTATTACTACCGCTATTAAGACTATCTAATAGCAGGAGTAATATTTTTTAAAACGTAGCCCAGCCCTCGAAGCATTACAATTCTCAAAGCTTTAGTTTAATTAAACTGATGACGTTCACCTATTCTCTATACCCAGATAATTGGTCAGAAATTGCCACTTCAGTTAAGCAACAAGCCCAGTGGCATTGTCAAAAGTGCGGGTTACACTGCATACCGCCTGGTGAAAAAACATCACATCTGACACGCTCAAAACGCAGAGTGTACACCTTACAAGTTCATCATTGGGACAGAAATCCAGCAAATAACCACAGAGGCAACCTTATAGCTCTTTGTAGTGCTTGTCACCTTTTATACCATAGAGGTGGGAAATCAAATGTTTCACCGGGGCAGCTATCTTTGTGGTAAATAAGTATGGATGATGATACTCAAGAACTAATCGCAATTCAGCAAGAACTTTCAGGAATCAGCGAACGCCTGAGAAAGATTTTTCCGTCAACTCATCCCCAATTTGACAGCGTGTTTGAAGATGTGGGTGCAGCTGGATATTACATTCAAGAAGCTGGTTATCGTCTGGAATCAGTTCTTATGACTGTTCAAGGTGATAGCGCAGGTTCTACGAGTGATGCAGAGATTGAAGAAACTGAAATTGAGTAAACTTCAGTAGGTAAACAACGCAAGATAATCATCAGCAAGTCAGCCAAAACTATCGGCGTGCAGAAGTTAAAAACTCGCCGCAGTGCAGTATTAGTAAAGATTGTGGCAACTTCAGCGACGTGTTCTAAGGCATCTTCTGGTGATGATTCTGATTCAGCAATCAACATCGGGAAGTATGTACGGGCTAACCACTTTTCATCGTCGTCTAAGTCAGCCAAATTTTTATTACTACCGCTATTAAGACTATCTAATAGCAGGAGTAATATTTTTTCAAACATAGCCCAGCCCTAGAAGCATTACAATTCTCAAAGCTTTAGTTTAATTAAACTGATGACGTTCACCTATTCTCTATACCCAGATAATTGGTCAGAAATTGCCACTTCAGTTAA
>JBGTMK010000023.1:0-2579 GCA_041743605.1 Nostoc sp. | reverse complement strand
TTGAAAACCAATACGACTGAAGAGATATTTCACGTACTGGTATTGCAAAAAAAAGCATCTATCTAAAGAAAGATTTGTAAAACTGGGTAAATTCATGATATGATGGCCCGAGTTAATTAAATTGACAAAACAAAGTTCCGTCCTGTTTTAGTAACAGGTGGGGTTGTTTTTTCCTCAAAGCCCTGTTTGCAGCAGGGCTTTGAGTGAATCTTTAGGAAAAATGAACTCTACAAAAAAAGTATATCAGGCTTCATTCGATTTGGCAAAATTGTAGGTTTAAGCGGGGTAAATACTAAAATGCCTCATATTCAAGTATTGAATCCTATTGAAAAGCAAGTATTAGAGGATATAGCAGCCAACGGCAGCGATGAAATGATCAAGAGAGCAAACATCCTGCTAGAACTTAATCGTGGGGAAAATCATAAAAATATAGTAAAAAAACTTGGTATAGCGAAGCAAACAGTAACAAACTGGAAGAAAAAATGGACATCTTGTACCATAACATCGGAAACCTTGGAAGATGCGATCGCAAAGATAAATAATGTATTAGGTGTAAACGCAGGCAGACCTAAGAAGTGCAAGAGCGCAGAGGCGAGCAAAATTGTCGAAATCAGCGAATGGAGCAAGAACCGAAAACCCAGTCGTTCAAAGCACCATTACCATATGCAAGTTGCTGAAGAAGCTACTCGCAGGGGGTTGCCAGCACTATCGCCAAGAAGTATAGGTCGGATCTTGGAAGCGCAACCCTAATAGCATCAAGCTCAAATCAAGCTAACGGGCAATCCTATCTTTTCATTACGCCAAAATAACAACCAAGTCGCCGAAACTATCAAGTTAAAAGGAATGCCTGAATTGTCGCCAACAACAATTGGTTGCCTCCTATAAGCAAATAAACCATTCCAACCACTGGGATGGTTTAATTTTTGCATCTATAATAATTCAGTCAAAATACATAACGTAGTATAGTCAAGCGTTGGGTAACAAGCGAATAGCACTAATACCATAGCAGTATATTTAGCAACATTCAGATTGTGTTGGTTTAATGGAAGATTTATCGCGCCAAAGTGAGTTAGGCACGGCAAATCGAGAGAGAATAGGTTTGATATCGAAAAGAACCATTTTCGCGCCCAATGCTATGTCTGATACTTCATATCCTCCCTGGCGTGCATCCCCAAAAGCAAACGATGATACCGGATTTGATGATGCGGTAGAGTCATTAAAAAAATCTCTCAAAGCCCCAATTGAGCGGTATTTTGCTGCAACAGAGGATGAACAGGATGTCATCGCTTTGATGCTCGCCAATATTCGCGCACCCAGCACGCGGCGCGAATACCAGAAAGATTTGCGGAAATTTTTTGTGGCGATGACTGGTATTGAGCCAAATGTTGACAGCGTGTTGGAATTTCTGCACCTTACCCAGAAACGGGCGGTGGCGGTGGTGTTGAAATATAAGGCCAAGCTACTGGCTATTGGGTTGAAGGAAGCAACGGTTAACCGTCGCCTCAGCAGCATTAAATCGCTGGTGAAGTTTGCCCGCAAGCTAGGTGTGTGTAGCTATACGCTAGAAGATGTGGAGTTGGAAAAGGTAAAAGCATATCGAGATACCTCTGGGGTGGATGCCCAAACCATCGCCAGTGTAGTCGAGCTAATTGAGCGCTCAACTGTTCACGGTCAAAGAGATTATGCGCTGTTGCGGCTGTTGTGGGAAAATTTACTGCGACGTAATGAGGTGAGTCAATTAAATATTAAAGACTTCGACCCACACGAAAGCAGGTTGCGGATTTTGGGAAAAGGGCAAGGTACGAATGATGAATGGGTAAAACTGTCAGTAGCAACAGTTAATGCTATCTGTGATTGGTTGCAAGTCCGGGGCAATATCACCGCCTCCTCACCCTTATTTATCGCCCTTGATAACCGCAGCAAAGGGCATCGCCTCACTGGGGACGGCATCCGCAAAATTGTTGTCAATTATTTTGATGCAGCTGGTGTGAAAAAGTTAATGTCACCGCACCGCATTCGCCACAGTGGGATTACAACTCTTTTAGAAGCAACCCAAGGGGATGTGCGAAAGACGCAAAAAGTCAGCCGTCATGTCAAGCTGGATGTATTAATCCAGTATGACGATAACCGCAAACAAGGTCAGTCAGAGATGACAAATTTGTTGGCAGATATGATTGACTAGGTGGATGCCTAAGCCAGAAAGTTACCTCCCTGACTTGGCTACAAAAGCGATAACATTCAACAATGGCTGGCATACTCAGATAACGGGACGAGTGCGATGGCGATGACCTCCGGTCGGTCGGAGACCATCGCATGATTACACTCTCCCGATGAATTGCGATCGCATTCATGCGCTCCAAAATGATAGTGTCAAGGTAATTATCTTTTCGGGATGACGCGCTCACTCGGTCGCGGAGAGTCCCGGTAACAAAAGACATTACCTAGACATGAGCCAAACAGGGAAAAACAAGAAACTGGCATCTTTTAACTGCGACCAAAAGATGTGGGAGCAGTTTATCGCCCGTTGTAAGTCGAAAGGGACGACGGCAACAGCCACGCTGACCCAATTTATCGAACTC
>JBGTMK010000022.1:0-11973 GCA_041743605.1 Nostoc sp. | reverse complement strand
TAATAAGTTAATTTCTATACTTTAGGGTTCACTTTAAAGTACGGTTGCATTCTACCGCAATCGTCAACTTTTCATGTGCATTTACCTAAATTAACGGTTACGAAGCATTCAGAATTTTATAACCCGCAACTTGGGTTAGTAATTCGCACGGAATTCTTATGTAAATCCTTTGGTAAACTCGACGTACTCAAAGATATTTCCACTGAGTTTTACCAGGGGGAAGTGGTTGCCATACTAGGCCCTTCTGGTTCAGGTAAGTCTACCTTTTTACGATGCATAAACTTGTTAGAACAACCCACCAGAGGCAAAATCTACTTTCACGATCAAGAAATCACCAATCCCAAAGCAAACATCGCTAAGGTGCGCCAGCAGTTGGTGATGGTATTTCAACATTTTAATTTGTTTCCCCACATGAATGTGCTGCAAAATGTCACCTACGCACCCATAAAGGTGAAAGGAATAAACAAGCAAAAAGCAGAAGAACATGGCTTAGAATTGCTTGCTAAGGTAGGTTTAGAGTCAAAAGTGTCTGTGTACCCATCCAAACTTTCGGGGGGACAGAAACAGCGAGTAGCGATCGCGCGGGCATTGGCAATGGAACCAGAGATGATTTTGTTTGATGAACCCACCTCTGCCCTAGATCCAGAAATGGTCAAAGATGTGCTGGAAGTGATGAAAGCTTTAGCACTATCTGGAATGACAATGGCGATCGTTACTCATGAAATGGGCTTTGCAAGAGTTGTTGGCAATCGGATTCTGTTCCTCGACCAGGGAAGTCTAGCAGAAGATACTACTCCTAGCGAGTTTTTCCAAAATCCTCAGTGCGATCGCGCCAAGCAGTTCTTAGAAAAAATGCTTTAAAACATCAGAAATTCACCACTTTTCTTGTATTCCTGAAACTTTTCCAAAACGGGGCGATCATTTGGCATTAACGTCGGTAAGTCTGCCAAATCGAAAAATTCCAGCGCCAGCGATTCTCCATCTAAGCAAGCGAGGCTGCCTGACCATTCAACGGCTCGCAAAATTAAAATGAAATTTTGGACGCGATCGCCGTTAGGATAAGTGACAGCTTCAATAGCTGGGTTGGAAGAAAACCCCACAGCTGCAAAACGCTTAACCGTTAAACCAGTTTCTTCAAAAACCTCTCGTGCTGAACATTCTTCGGCAGATTCACCTATTTCAGGACAGCCGCCAGGTAGCCCCCAAAGTTTGAAATCACTCCGCTTTTGCAACAAAACGCGCCCCAAATTATCCTCGATAATCACGCGTGCGCCAAATAATAGAAGTATGCGATCGCCTACAATTTGTCGTAATTTACCGAGATAAGAGTCTGACCAATTTGCCATAACGAGAAAGTTTGTAAAGAAACTCTAAAGGTAGCAAATAGCGATCGCTTCAAAACAGGATAATGCAGATGAAATTGCGATCGCGCTTCTAAATTTAAATAAAACACGAGTCAGAATACAGAATTCACCAATTGTGAATACTCTACCCATAAAGGGATAGAGTTTTAAGGGGAGAATATTTTAATTTTTTTTGCGCACCAGGGGCGAGGTTTTAACCAATATTTATCATCCACTCATAGAGAATTCAGTTCTGAATTCTGACTCCTGAGTTCTGAATTCTTCTTATAAAATCAATGTTTCCAGCTTTGCCTGTACTTCTTCTATTAAATCCTGTGAAACACTTTCAACAAATTTTGCCCTTCTAGCTGACCAAGATAATGCTTTAATTTGGTCAGTTAACACAACTCCTTTTGTTTGCATTCCCTCAACAAGTGGAACTTCAAACCTAAGCCCTTTTGGGTTGCTGGTTATAGGACACGCTAAAACTAAGGAAGCTAATCGATTATATTGAATTGGAGATATAACAAGAACAGGGCGGTAGCCCCTTTGCTCTCGCCCTTGCTGTTGTAGTTCATTGTTCAATGTTATGGCAATATCATCAAATGACATTCCTGAGTTGTAAAGGACAAATACACGCTGAATTGAATCAACTGTAAACTGCTGTTCTGCTCCAAATTCTAATTTGATAATATCTCCTCTTTTGGGAAAATATTGATTAACTACCAATGCTCATTCCCCACAGCATTTCCAGTTTCAAATTCTGGATGAAATTTATCAGGAGTCATACCTTCAAGCAATTCATCAAGCGTATACTTTTTTCTTTTTCGTGGT
Source organism: Nostoc sp. (assembly GCA_041743605.1). Lineage (GTDB taxonomy): Bacteria > Cyanobacteriota > Cyanobacteriia > Cyanobacteriales > Nostocaceae > Nostoc. The sequence continues at coordinate 9,796 of JBGTMK010000022.1, read as the reverse complement.
GTAACTATAATACTGTTACCTTCCACGGTAATATCCATAGGTGTCCCTTCAGTTACATCTGCTTGTTCAGCTATCGCTCTGGGAATCCGAATAGCTAAACTATTTCCCCATTTAGCAACAAATGCCGTCATAGCTATCTCCAAATATTTTGTTATTAATCTAGTACAGCTTGGCGTAAATCAGCCACCCATTTTAAATGTCTGAAACCTTTGCAAACAATTAATTACGAATTACGTTAGCGCAGCGTTAGCGAGTATTCGAGCGTCATTACGAATTACGAATTACGAATTACGAATTCCGCCTTGCGGTACTAGACGCCCGAACTTTAGATTTTTAGAGTGAAACACTTTTAAAAACTTTGTTTGGATGTATATACTTTGAAGATACAGGTTTTGTTAGCGGGTGTCAAATTTAAAGAAAGTTTGTAAAGAAACTCTAAAGGTAGCAAATAGCGATCGCCTGAAAACAGGATAATGCAGTTAAACAGGTTAATTCTTACCATTCAACCTAGAACTATGGCATCTCCACCTAAAATCCTTGCCTTTGCTGGCAGCACCCGCATTGATTCTTACAACAAAAAATTGGTCAAAATCGCGGCAGCTGGCGCCAAGGCAGCAGGTGCGGAAGTGACTTATATAGACCTCCGCGATTTGCCTTTACCTCTATTTGATGAAGATTTGGAAGCTGAAGAAGGGCTACCTGCCAACGCCAGCACTTTTAAGGATTTGCTAATTTCTCATCAAGGATTGCTGATTGCGTCGCCGGAATATAACAGTTCACTCACAGCAGTTTTGAAGAATGCCATTGACTGGGCATCCCGTCCAGCCCCAAATGAAGCGCCGTTAGCTGCTTTTGCAGGTAAGGTTGCTGCCATTATGAGCGCTTCCCCAGGCGCTCTTGGTGGTTTGCGGGGTTTAGTTCACCTGCGGTCTATTTTGGGAAACATCAAAGTTTTGGTACTTCCCAACCAAATAGCCTTACCCAAAGCTTACGAAGCCTTTAATGCTGATGGCACATTAAAAGATCCGAAACAGCAAGAATCTATTGAGCAATTAGGCGATGGCTTAACAAAGATATTGCTGAAACTTAATTAAATTCTTTAGGTATTCGGTAAATAACAAACACCTAAAATATTAGATGTAAAAAATGCTCGATATATTACAAACTACCAATTAACTGTCTTAGGCAAAATAGATTTGGCTAGCATTCCATGCACACCTTTTTGGGGACTGTTTACAACTTGAGTGATGTGAAAATTCACAGCTAAACTACACAATACATAAGCATCTTCTGGTGACAAATTGGCGAAGCGTTCCATAAAATCAATCATGTTTTTTAAAGCCAGTTCTAAAGCTTCATCTAAGGTTTGAGCAAAGCCCATTGTGATGATATGAGTTGGAGTTTCGGCAATTGGTGTTGTTAGTTGTAAATCCTTGCGAAGTTTGAGGGTAATTGTACCATTCATTGAAGTTTCAATGGCAGTGACATTTACTTCGCCATCTCCTTGTGCAGAATGCCCGTCACCAATAGAAAATAATCCGCCTGGTACGAAAATCGGCAAAAATAAACGAGAACCAGCTTGTAATTCCCGATTATCGATATTACCGCCGTAAGAACCTGGTGGGACAGAAGTTCGAGAGGTTTCTGGGGTAGCAACACCAAGAATTCCAAAAAACGGTTTGAGGGGAATTTTTATGCCAGCACCTGCCGGAAATTCCGCGATATTGTTTACTAAATCTAAAGGAATAAATCTCAAAGCAGGTTGAGGAAACTGATGTGGTAAAGCTCCCCAACCTGTACGAATAGCATTGAAGCCGACAGGTAAACTAGGTGCGATCGCATCTAATTGTACTTCTAAAACATCCCCTGGTTTGGCATCGCGCACATAAATCGGCCCTGTGAGTAAATGTGGCCCCCCAGCCACTTTGCGCTCTGGTAGAAGATTTTGGCAGATGTCGAGAAATTCTGGTGTGACAAACTCAGGTGGGGCTTTGTCATAAACGTAATAACCAGTATAAGTTTCTACGTCAACTGTATCGCCTGAATCAATAATGAGCGCTGGTTTTAGCAGATGGGAAAAACCACCCAGATGCACGGTTTCCTTTGAGGCTTTTAAAATATAATGAGTCATCTCAATAATTTGCTAAACTCCAACTTTAGGGATAAAAAATAAAAACAATTTGAGCAGGGAATTTTGGAGGGGGTCGCAGAGTGGCTGATGATGAACGCATAATCAATACACAACAGATTTATCCCAAGGACTTTTCATGGAGATTATGGCCTGTTGTGCCACTCTACCCTTATGGCAGACGGCAGACAATCCGTAAAGAAGTATTCAAGGACACAATCTGGAATTTTGACCAGATTCAAGGTATTTTCTACGTTGTTGTGCCGATTCGTATGACTGTGGTTAAGCTCGAAGCCGGGGGTCTTCTCATCTACGCGCCTGTTGCACCAACCCCAGAGTGTATCCGGCTTGTGAATGAGTTGGTGGCTGAACACGGTAACGTTAAGTACATCATCCTGCCAACCATCTCCGGTATAGAACATAAGGTATTCGTCGGCCCCTTCGCTAGATGCTTTCCAACTGCACAGGTGTTTGTAGCTCCCCATCAGTGGAGTTTTCCGCTAAATCTTCCCCTTAGCTGGCTTGGCTTACCCCTAAAACGAACTCAGTTACTCCCAGAAAATAGTAGCAAAACACCCTTTGCTGACGAGTTTGATTATGCAATGCTAGGCCCCATCGAGCTTGGGCTTGGTCGGTTTGCAGAAGTTGCTTTTTTCCATAAGCGATCGCATACTCTTTTAGTCACCGATTCTGTGGTTTCTATCCCAGAAGATCCACCTGCGATCGTTCTATTAGATTCATATCCCTTACTATTCCATGCCAAGGATCATGCTTCTGATATTGTTGCAGACATTCAGGAAAATCGCCGTAAGGGTTGGCAGCGCATCTGTTTATTTGCTTTGTACTTTCAACCAAACGCACTATATGTACCCCAATGGAGTCGAGTATTGCAAGATGCCTTAAAAGCATCAGAACGCTCCAAGAAAGCTTATTTTGGATTGTATCCCTTTAAATGGCAATCAGATTGGCAGCGATCGTTTGATGCACTGCGAGGGAATGGGCGTTTGTTTGTCGCACCAATTTTACAGACGCTGATTCTCAATCGCGCACCTAAAGAAACCATTGACTGGGCTGAGAAAGTTGCAAGTTGGGACTTTCAATGGATTGTTCCTTGCCACTTTGATTCGCCCATTAAAGCCCAAGCGCGTCAGTTTCGCCAAGCTTTCTCTTTTTTGGAAAAACAGCCAGATGTCAGTGGGGGTTTGTTGAGTAGTAGTAGCTATCCTTTACCAGAGGAGGATTTTAAAGCATTGAGGGAAATTGATGCAGGTTTAAATAAGTTTGGCATTGTGCCCGCAGCGAAGGAGAAACAATACTGACTGCTGTAATTACCTGTACCCATTCACCAGCCACAGCACTCATAGATAACTATCCCTCTCCTAAGAAACAAGGCAGAAGGCAGGAGGTAGGAGGCAGAAGGGAAGAGGCTTTGACTTGTTTCTTAGGAGGAGGATAAGCGGACATGATATTACGAATGGCACTAAGTTAAGATCAGGGCTATTTCGTTCTAGACATAAACCGCCCAGAACTAAAGTTCCGGGCTAATAGCCCAAGTCCACTAAAGTGGACTAAAAGCCTTTCTTAGTCCACTAAAGTGGACTTTTGCTATTAGCCTCAGAATTTATTCTGAGGCGGGCTACATGAGAATGAAATAGCCCTGAAGTTAAGATATAGCCCTTGACCTAAATTGTTCCCAGCCTAGAGGCTGGGAATGAGACTATACAAGAATTTAGGCTTTTCTTAGTGCCATTCGATCTTGTTACCTTGATGCGCGATAGTCCTAACGTCTAATTAAACTTCAGATTTCATTTCATCAATCTCAAATAAAGATACGATAACTCCAGCGATGGGAATAGATATAAAAACACCTAATAATCCTGCTACTTTAGCGCCTACTAACAAAGCAAAAAACACCACTACAGGATTAAGATTAAGCGCACCTTGCATAATTCGGGGCGCAATCAAGTTGTCTTGTATCTGCTGGAGGATAATACAAGCTATCAATACTTTCAATGCTAACCAAACACCTTGAGACAACACAAATAGAGTAATTGTGCTGACTCCTAATGTCGCTCCTATACCAGGAATGATATCAAGAATTCCGACTATTATTGACAATATCAAAGCAAAAGGTACTTGTAGTATTAAGAAAACGAGGAAAGTGGTACTTGTCAGAAATGCGCTTAATAATAACTGACCTCTAAAAAATCCTAAAAAAGACTTTCTGATTATATTTGTAAATCTATTGCGGCGATGTTTGGGTACAATTTTTAAAATAAAGTTCCACAGCTTGTCTCCATCTAATAACATGAAGAAAGCCACAACTGCAATTAAAATAAAAGTCACAAAGTTCGTCATAAACCCTTGTAGAATAGCTAAACTAGTCACAAGACTTGATACAGCTTGGTTCCGCAATTGTTCTTCAATGAAACTTAAATCTATCTGCAAATTACGGCTTCGCAAAAGTACTTCTATTCGCTCTAATAAAGGTACTAAAGAATTTAAAAATGCAGTGATACTGTCAATTAATTGTTGTCCTTGAGATAAAACCGTTAAGCCCACGGTAATTATCAAACCGCCTATAATCACAATACTGAGCAAGAAAACGACACCAACAGCTACACCGTGGGGCAAAAAACGCCGTAGCCCCTCTACAGGATAGCTGAGTAAAAAGGCCAAAATTGCAGCGAATGTGAAAATAACAATGACTGCTTCAAAATAAGCTAAAAGCTGTACAATTGCCCAGCCAGAAGCAACTAAAAGTAAAAAGCGGACTAACACCAGATTATTTAATCGCTCCCAAAAATTCTTGGCTTCTAAGCCGCTCATAATGATGTTTAGGGTGAAATTGATGGTAGATTTGCCTAGCAGTTGCATTTAAGCATAAAGTAGACTTCATTGCTAGAGCAGATTGACCTTAAACATACAGAGTCCGAGGAGCGATCGCTACCTCCCTAAAGCATATATCTGAGCTTGTCGAATTCATCGTCCTAAATCATGCATCTGGTTAATTACCGTGGCACACTTTTGTGTCAAAGCTTCCAATTCCTCTTTATTGCTGGAACTAGGAGCATCAATCAAGTTACCAATTCTCACAGTGATGGGAACTGCGCGGGGTATTTTTGAGCCTTTTTGTAAAATCTCCTCAGTACCCCAAACACTTACCGGCAATATTGGGGCTTTTGCTTTCGCCGCTAGCAGCAATGCGCCTCTTTTGGGGTCTGTAATTCGACCATCCGGGGTGCGAGTACCTTGCAAGAAAACACCGACAGCCCAACCGTTATTGAGATATTCTAGGGCGGAACGGATGGCATTGCGATCGGCATTTCCCCGACTTACTGGGTAAGCACCGTACAATTTAATCGCTTGTGCCAAAATAGGAATCTTAAATAATTCTTCCTTAGCCATGTACGCTACTGGACGACGTACACAATTAGAGACAATTGGCGGGTCAAAGTAACTAGCGTGATTACTGACTATCAGTAGCGGCCCTGATTGGGGAACATTTTCCGTACCATAAATCTGGCCCCGAAAGTAAGTGTGAAGCATGGGGCTGACGACTGACCATTTAAAGGCGTAGTAAAGTGCCAGACTGATAAACGGTTCGCGGTTTTTGTCCACAGAAGATAATGCAAATCAAACTGAATTTAGCATAAGCGATCGCAAGTACCAGATCAAACGCAAAAAGCTGTAGAGATGAATTGCTTTACCCATTTGGGAAAACTAAAGTGAGGATATTTTACCTAAATCCTGATGAGTAAAAGCTTTAGCATTGGCTCCGGTGTAAGTAGCGACAATATGACCATCACCAGTCATTTGATATTTATATGTCACTAATCCTTCTAAACCAACGGGACCGCGGGGAGGCATTTGTTGTGTACTAATTCCTACTTCTGCACCGAAACCATAGCGGAAGCCATCAGCAAATCGGGTAGAACAATTGTGGAATATATTAGCTGAATTTACTAGTCCAAAGAAAGTTTCAACAGACGCTGAATCTTCAGAAATAATCGCATCGGTATGACGAGAACCATATTCGTTAATATGTGCGATCGCATCTTCTATAGAGTCTACAATCTTTATTGACAAAATAAAATCGCTGTATTCTGTTTCCCAGTCGATTTCTGTTGCAGCTACAATGTTAGGTAAAATTTTCAAGGTGTGTTTATCACCCCTTAATTCCACATGGCGCTCTTGCAAAGCTTCTGCAACTTTTGGTAAAAATTCTGTAGCAATTGATTGGTGAACTAGCAAAGTTTCAATCGCATTACAAACAGCAGGATATTGGGCTTTCGCATCTACTGTAATCGGAACTGCTTTAGAAATATCAGCAGCTTTATCTATATAAAGATGACAAATCCCGTCGGCGTGTCCTAGTACCGGAATCCGCGTATTTTCCTGTACAAACCTGACAAAGGAATTAGAACCTCTAGGAATAATTAAATCTACATATTTATCTAATTTCAAAAGTTCTAAAGTTTCTTCTCTAGTTGTGAGCAACTGTACTGCATCTGGGTTAACAGCAGTTTGAGATAATCCTTGCTTAATTGCTTTAACGATCGCTTCACAAGAACGTAACGCTTCCTTTCCACCTTTGAGGATGACACCATTTCCCGATTTTATCGCCAAAGAAACAATTTGAATCGCCGCCTCTGGACGGGCTTCAAAAATAATCCCCAAAACGCCTAAAGGACAAGTAATCCGCTTGAGAGTCAAGCCAGTGTCTAGTTCGCGGTGAATCTGCACTTTACCGATTGGATCGGCTAGCTTACCAACATCTCGTACCCCAGTGATCGCATCTCTTAATTTATGTTCATCTAACTGCAAGCGTTTATAAAGCGGTTGGGGAATACTTTCGGCGGTAGCAGCTTTACAATCAGCAACATTTGCTTGTAAAATTTCATCTCTAGCTGATTCTAAAGCTTGAGCGATCGCTTCAATCGCGTGATTTTTTGCCTCAGTCGAGAGAATCGCTAGCTTACTTGCAGCTTGGCGGGTTTGTCCTGCGATCGCAATTAGGGGAGAAGCTATATCAAAAATAGTCATACTACAAATCTTTACCTTTTCCTCATCTTATCAATCTCAGGTTATGTTCATCATTCGTCTTCCTCCAATCGGGTGAACCATCTGGGTAATCAATAATTACTCTGATCGGGTGAAGTAAGACTTGGTTGAGAACATTTATTCTGTGATTATTGAACACAGACAAGTAAAACGTACTAAATTTACATTATTAAGTAATATTCTAAGTATTATTACGGCTGCTATTTGAAATTATTAAATATGATTTATGCGTTCCCCAGGCTAGAAAGACATAGTAATGTATGTTTTTCTAGTCTTTTACTTAAGTAGATAGTGGTTTTGTCTGATCTAAACTGTATTGACTTATTAACTACTTTTGGCAAGGTTTGCCACTACTTTTACCAACTCTTCTGGCTCGATTGGCTTTGGTATATGAACTTGGAACCCAGCTTCCAGAGCCAGTCTGCATTCTTCATCTCTAGCAAATGCCGTTAGTGCTACAGCTATAATTTTCTCCCCACGCAGAGCTTCCTGCGCCCGGACTTTACGAATCAGCGAATAACCATCTTCATCAGGCATTCCGATATCACTGACTAAGATATCTGGTTTGAATTTTACCAGCACTTCCAAAGCTTCACTTACTGAGCTAGCCGATGTCACCTGCGCTCCAGACTGTTCAAGAATAAAGGCAATTAATTCACGGGTATCAGCATTGTCATCTACAACGAGTACTTGCAAGCCATTAAGAACTGAGAAGTTATCAACTTTTAGTTCACTCTCTTGGATTAACTGTTTTTGTGGCGATTCTACTATAGGTAACAGCACTGTAAAGGTTGCTCCCCGTCCTTCTCCCTCACTCATTGCATAGACTGTTCCTGAGTGCATTTCTACTAAATGGCGCACAATTGCCAGTCCTAACCCTAAACCACTGTCTGATCTAGTCGTTGTGCTATCAGCTTGACGGAAGCGCTCAAATATATAAGGTAGAAAGTCAGGACTAATTCCCTTACCTGTATCAGAGACAGTTATCTGAGCATTTGAGTATACCTGTTCTAGACGCACTTCAACTCTTCCCCCGCTAGGTGTAAACTTGACAGCGTTAGAGAGCAAATTCCAGAAGATTTGTTGGAGGCGTTCTTGATCACCCATAACGTGATTGACTGAAGAGTTAAGATTAGACTCAACTTGAATATTCTTAATTTCAGATGTGGGATGTATAGCTTCAATTGCGGCGTGAATTACAGGTACAAGGTCAACTTTACGGGCAGTGAGGCGAATTTTACCTTGTACAATGCGTGAGATATCCAGAATATCTTCAATTAGTTTCTTTTGAAGTTGGGCATTCCGCTCGATTGTGGCCAGTGCTATGGAGATAGTTGCTGGATCCAATTTTCGAGTACGTATTACTTGAACCCAACCCAAGATAGAATTGAGAGGTGTACGCAGTTCATGGGAAGCGATCGCTAAAAATTCGTCCTTAATTCGGTTAGCTTCTTGCGCTTCCTGAAAAAGTTGTGCATTTTCAATGGCGAAGGCTGCTCGTTGAGCAAGTTCTTCAGCCATTTCTAGGTCTACATTAATATAATGGCGTCCTGGTTGTGCGGAGGCAAATACAATTGTCCCCAGCGTGCGTTGCCGCACCAACAGGGGTACAACCATATAAGATTTAATTTGGAGTTGTTGCAGCAGACTGAGATGTTCTTCGTTCGATGCACTTTTCTGTAATGAAGACTCTAGAATATTTGTAACCAGTTCCGGCTCACCAGTTCGTAAAACCTTTGGTGGCCCATAATCAGCATCAATAGGAACTGGATAACGTTGTTGGAGTTCTCGTACTAGTACTTCTTTCGTTGGGTCAGATGCAGCAATGACTGAGTTACTGAAGACCGCCGAATTATTTTCAACGACATCAACAATACACCAATCGGCGAGGCTAGGCACTGCTAATTGAGCGACGCTGGTTAGGGTGGTGCGGTAATCTAAGGAAGATACCAATACACGACTTGCTTCAGCCAAAAAATTAGAGCGCTTCTCTGCTGCTTGGGCTGCAATCCGGGCGGCTTGTTCACGAGCAAATAACTGTTCGCGCTCCAACTCTAAAACCCTACGCTTAGTAATGTCGCGCATTAACCAGCGCAGAGCAACTGGCTGACCTTCTTGGTTACAGACGGTAACTACTGTCAAAGCAACATCAAAACAGACTTTTTTCCGTGGTTGTAAACACACTTCCCATTCTCCGCCCCGTTCTAGCTGCTGCAACTGAGCCAGATAATCAAAAAAAGCCTGATGATCTGACTGTCCAATGAAACTAACTAGCGGTTTACGAATCAAAAATCGCTCTAAGATATTGAGTAGGATGGTAGCGGCATGGTTCGCTTCAAGGATAGTGCCATACATATCAGTTACCAAGTAACCATCCGGCGCAAAATCAAATAACTCTTGGTAACGCTGGCGCTCTTTCTCTACTGCCACTCGTGCTGTTTCTAACTCCTCGGAAGCCACCTTTATAGCGGTTATCAGTCCAGTGCAGTACACTAGGAGAGAGCAATTGTACTAATAACTGGTCGGTATGAAACCCTACTCTCTCGACTTGCGCCAGAAAATCGTTGATGCTTATGCCTGCGGTGATATTTCCCAACGAAAACT